>CAZBXJ010000179.1:0-2711 GCA_964495775.1 uncultured Thermoplasmatales archaeon
TGATGAAAAATTGAAGGTGCTAAGAGAAAAATTGAAAGAAATGGGTAAAGTTTTGATTGCTTTTTCTGGAGGAGTGGATTCCACCTTTTTATTGAAAGTATGTATAGATGTATTAGGCAGAGAAAATGTTGTTGCTGTAACAGCTGATTCTCCCTTGTATGTTGAGCTTGAAGAAGCAAAAAAGATAGCGGAAGAATTTGGAGTAAAGCATCTTATAATTAAAACAGATGAATTGAGGAATGAAGAGTTTGTAAAAAACAATCCACAGCGCTGCTATTACTGTAAAATGGAGTTGTTTTCAAAATTGAAAAAAATTGCTAAGGAGATGGATATTAAACATGTTATTGAAGCAAGTGTTATTGATGATTTAAATGACTATAGGCCGGGAAGAAAAGCAATAAAAGAGCTGGCAATAAAAAGTCCATTGCTTGAGGCAGGTTTTACAAAAAATGAGATAAAGGTATTATCTAAAAAATGGGGCTTGCCAGCATGGAATAAAGCCTCGCAATCTTGCTTAGCTAGCAGATTTCCATATGGATATAAAATAAATGAAAAAGAAGTGGAAATGGTAAGGAAAGCGGAAGAATTTCTTAAAAATTTGGGATTTAGAGTTGCAAGGGTTCGCCACCATGACAAACTTGCTAGGATAGAGGTTGGAAGAAATGAAATAGATAGATTTTTTAATAAAGAGTTAAGAAAAAAAATTGTAGAAAAGCTTAAAGAAATAGGCTACGTATGGGTTTGTTTGGATTTAGCTGGATATAGAGCAGGAAGTATGAATGAAGCGCTTTAATCCATATTTCTTATTACCTCTTCAGCCATTTCAAGAGTTGTTGCATTTCCTCCCATATCATATGTTCTTACTTTTCCTTCCTTAATTGTTCTTGCAATTCCATTTTCAAGCTTCTCTGCCAATTTCTTTTCTCCAAGCCAGTCGAGCATCATTTTAACGGAGCGGAGCATAGCTATTGGATTGGCAACATATTTTCCAGCATATTTGGGGGCGGAGCCATGAACTGGTTCGAAAATAGCATAGTCATCGCCAATGTTCCCACCGCATGCAAAGCCCAATCCACCAACAAGCTGAGCAGCTAAATCGGAGATGATATCTCCGAACATATTTGATGATACAAGGATATCGTAACGTTCTGGATTTTTAATCAACCACATTGCCATTGCATCTACATTTGCCTCTCCATATTCTATATCTCGATATTTTTCTGCAATTTTTCTTGCTTCCTCAATCATCATACCTGAGGTCTCCCTTATAACATTTGGCTTCTCCACAACTGTCACACTTTTCCTATTATGCTCCTTTGCATATTCAAAAGCCTTCTTAATTATTCTTCTGCAACCTTCTCTTGTAAAAATTCGCAAAGAAATTGCCATTTCATCATTTGGCACATCTTTAAATTTTTCCATATTTGGATGGTGCTTTTCTAGCACGCTCCTCACTTCATCAGGAACAGGGCGGAACTCAACACCTGAATACAATCCTTGAGTATTCTCCCTGAAAATGACCAAATCAATATCATCTCTATAATTCAATGGATTTCCTTCATATGCTTTGCAGGGGCGAACATTTGCATATAAATCAAAGATTTGACGGAGCTTTACAATGGGGCTGAAATATTCAACCTTTCCTCTTAAATGAGGCGGAAGCTCCTCTTCAGCCTCTTTTTTTGGCTTTGATGTTATTGCTCCGAATAGTGCGCAATCTGTTTCTTTCAAAAGCTCTATTGTTCTCTCTGGCAAAGGATTTCCCTCCTTTTTCCAAAATTCCCAGCCTATATCTCCATAAATGTATTCTGCATCTAATTCAAGAGCATTTAATACAAGTTGGGCAGCTTCCATTACATCCTTTCCTATTCCATCTCCTGGAAGCATAGCTATTTTATACTTCATTTTTTTCCCTCCTTTAAATATTCTATTAAACCACCCGCCTTTATAATTTTTAGCAGAAAAGGTGGCAATGGCTTTACTTCATATTCTTCATTTTTTGTTAGGTTCCTTATTTTCCCATTTTCAACATCTATTTCCAGTTCATCACCATCATCTATTTTATCAACATCCTTACTTTCAATGGCTATAAGCCCTTTATTTATTGCATTTCTGAAAAATATTCTTGCAAATGATTTTGCAACAATGGCTTCTACACCAGCATATTTTAAGCATGTAGCAGCCTGCTCTCTTGATGAACCGCATCCAAAATTTTTACCAGCAACAATTATTTTCGCCTCTTTAACCCTTTCATGAAAATTTTCATCCAAATCTTCCATTGCGTGCTTTGCCATTTCATTGGCATCAATAATCTCCAAGTATCTTCCCGGGTATATTACATCTGTATTTATGTCATCTCCATATTTTATTACTTTGCTCCTTATGAGCATTGGATATAATATCGTTTGGCTATAAAATCTTTATTTCTTGCTTATTTCTATCACGCATTCCTCATTTCCTTTGCATATTCCATTGCACTCTGCATCAGCAAATCCATTTAGAAAATGCCTGCAAACAGGAAAATCAATGTTCTTTTCTATGCCCAAAAATTTTGCAGATTCATAGTATGGGCATTTCTTCAAAATAATTTTATTTCCTTCTATTTCCGCTTTTCCTAAATTATTGAAATAAAGATATGCAGTTTCTATTGGCTCTAATTTCTTTTTATAATTTTCATTTGCTATCTCCGCAAATTTTTTGCCAGAATTTTC
>CAZBXJ010000180.1:0-2689 GCA_964495775.1 uncultured Thermoplasmatales archaeon
CACCTATAGCTTTACCCAAATATGCAAAGTAATATATAAAACTGATGCTTGAAGCTTGAAGAATTTAAACGAGATTATCAGTTACACCCCTTTGCAATAAGCTTACCGAAAAGATGGATGTGATTTGGCTAAGAAAAAATAGCTGGAGTTGATTACGAGCTAAACATGAGCTAAAAATGGAGATGTAATAATACTATTTAGCAAGGTAGTCAAGTTTTCCATACCCATCTTACATTTCCTATAAAATTCCATAAGGTTGATGCAACAATTCCAATGAGCATTGAAATAATATAATAAAAATGAAATAATTCTGTAAATGCAAATAAGCATATCAAATTAATTAAAATGCCCATTAGCCGTGTAATATGGTCTTTTACAATTGCGCTTCCAATGCCTATATGCTTTGCTTCCCCCCTGAAAGTCCATATCCTGTTTAGGAAAAAATTACTAAGCAAAGATGCTTCTATTGCCACGGCGCCGGAAATCATATAATATAAGCCAAAATTTGTCAAAAAATAAAGGATTCCAAGATTTATTGCTACACCTATGACTCCAACAATGCAAAATTTCAAGAATTTCATTAATTTTCCAGAACGCCATAAAAGGCTCATTAAATGGATTAAATAGGAAAAAACAACGTTAAAACTCATCTTACTTTTCCCAGCATATCTTTTTCCAAATTTATAGCCAATTTCCTTGACTTTGTTATAATTTCCGAGAATCAAAATTTCTAAAAGAATTTTATATCCTTTTGGCTTAAGTTCTATATCCTTTATAACTTCTTTTTTAAATGCGAAAAATCCTGATTCCTTATCTTTTATTTCTCTAATTTCCCAAAAAAAAGTTTCTGCTAACTTAGATGCCAACTTTGATATCGATTTTCTTCCTAAACTTAAATTTAAGCCAAAATTGCCAACATATCTACTGGCAATGGCAATATCTGCTCCTTTTTTAATAGCAAAAATTAATTCTGGAATTTTCTCAGGAGGATGTTGCAAATCTGCATCCATTACAATGAATATGTCTCCTTTTGCATGCTTAAAGCCTTCTACGCATGCAGAAGCCAATCCTTTTTCTTCTTTCCTTATTATAACCTTAACAGGGAAATTTTTTGAATATTTATTTGCAACATCTGCAGTTCCATCTGGCGAGTTATCATCAACAACTATTATCTCTCCATCAATTTTATTCTCATTAAACACCTTAAATATTCTTTCAAATAATTTTGGTATATTTTCCTTTTCATTATATGTTGGAATTATAATTGAAACTTTCATTTTACCAAATCCTTACTTATGTAAATGTATATCTTGTCATGGAAATTTTTTTCTAATATGAAATTCTTTTGAATAAATTGCAAGATATGCAAATATTCAAGATTTGCTTTATCTGCATAAGTAAATAAAACTACTGAATTGTTAGTAGATATATTTTCTTCAAGATAATTTACTTTCTTATGAGTATAATATTCTACTACCCTCAAATTTGTTGAATAAATAGTTATATCTCTTGGATAGTGTTTATTTATATAATTGCAAGCTTCTTCCCAATTTACATCATAAATTGGCTTAATCAAAAGTAAAATTGTAGATATGCTAAGAAATATAATGGCTAATTTTTTGCAATATTTTTTATAAGCTTTTCCTATATATAAAAAAAGGGGTATGAGCAGGGGCAAAAGATAATATTCATGATTTGGAAGAAAAATAAAAAATAAAGAAAAGGAAAGAGAAAACAAAGCTAAAGATTTTTCTTCGGCTGAAATTGGCTTCTTCTTTTTAAATAAGAGAAGGAGGAAAATAAAAATACTCCATGCCAAAATAATCATGCTAAATTGGTAAAGAGGGGCTAAAGAATGCATTTTACCTAATCCAAAAAAATTTCTTGATGATGTTGTGGGAGCAAAGAAGGAAGGTTTTGTAAGAAAAGCATAAGTTATCCACGGAAGGGGAATCAAAATTGCCTCTGCCAATAAAAAAAGAAAATATTTAATCTCTACTTTCTTTTGGAGCATTAAGAAAAATATAGGTAAAATAACTATCCCCATAGGAATTTTTGCAAATATTGCCAATCCTAAAAAAATGCCCGATAAAAACAGCCATTTTCTATTTTTAATTCCGAGCAAAGCAAAGTAAAAAGATATTGTCATTAGCATAAGGGCAAACAAGTCAATTTGTATGATTTTGCTAAATATTACTATCATAGGGAAAAATCCAAATAAAGATGCTGAGGCCAAGGCTTCGCCATTTATTTCCTTTCCAATAAGATAAACCAGATAAACATTAATTAATGAGCAAATTACTATTAACATTCTAAAAGCAATTAAACTTATACCGAAAATTTTTGAAAGGAAGAGGAGAAAATAAACAAATAGAGGTGGATTGTCAAAATTCCAATCTAAATAAGAGCCACCCTTCAATATGTAAGAAACACGAAGAAGATAATAGGCTTCATTCCATGAATGAAACAATCCTAAAGGCGACCAAATCCAGATTACATACAAAATGGAAGAAACTATGATTATATGATATATAGATGGGGACTTTAGAAATTCAATTTTTTGCATCTTTTTTCTATGAGAAAGCAAATAAAAACTTTTTTGATTCCATGAAGATTGATGCAAATTTTGCGGATGTGTAAAGTAAACACAGATCGGTAACATTTCTTAAACCAATTTCCCATTCCTTAT
>CAZBXJ010000181.1:0-2671 GCA_964495775.1 uncultured Thermoplasmatales archaeon
CTTAATACAAAATTTTCTCCATGAGGTATGCAGATGAGCCATCTGTATAAAAATTATCAAGCTTTTCCTTAATTTTAAATCCGTGTTTTTTGTAAAATTTAATTGCTTTTTTATTTCCTACCTTTACCTCCAGATAAATCCTCCTTACTTCTGGAAACCTCAATAGGAGTTCCTTCAATAACATGCTTCCTATTCCTTGTCCTCTATACTCTTTTTTTACAGCAAGCATTAGTATGCGAAGCTCTTCTTTACTTTGCTTAGCTGATAAGATAAAACCAACTATTTTTCCATTTTTCTCGGCAACGAGAAATCCATTTGGATTGATTTGCCAGAGGTAAAGGAGAAAATCCATTGTATAATTTTCCTCTAAAGCATCTCTCGCAATTTCCCAGACTGCTTCCAAATCTTTATATTCAAAATTTCTCACTGCCATTTGAATTTGAAATAGATAGCGTTAGTTGGACATGCATCAATGCACATTCCGCATCTTATACATTCTGCACTTCTATTCTCAAAAGGCATGTTTATTTGCATTGGACAAGCCTTGGCACATTTAAAGCACTTAATACATTTCTCTTCCATATAGTCAATTTGAAGTACGCTAACTTTATTAAATGGAGCCATCATCGCTCCAACAGGGCAAAGATAACGGCACCACCCGCGTGTGAGCAAAAATATTAATACAAGAAAGCCGGCAACATTTATCATTTTTGGATAAAAGAATGGTGCAAAGGTATAGCCATATGGATTTAAAGCTAAATGAGGCAGAGTTGCTGTCAGCCCGCCAATTGGACATATATCTGTATATGCCAATTTTCCTGTTATATAACTTGCAATAGGAATGAGGAAGAGAATAATGTATTTAAGATTTCTTAACTTCTTATCCATTTCCCTCTTTGTTTTTCTTCCTTTTGTAATGTCTTGCAAAAATCCTATTGGGCAGGCCCATCCGCAAGCAGCTCTTCCAAAAATAATGCTTACAAAAGCTATTATGCCAATTAAATAGATGAGAAGATACCAGGTTTTATCTACAAATGTATGCTCCAATATTCCAATTGGACAAGCAGCTATGGCATAAGGGCTTTCCCAGCAATAAAAATAGGTGTAGATTAAGCCGGTTGCACCAAAAATAAAAGATGCATTTGTCAAAAATAGAAAAGAAAGCTGTGATGCTAATCTCCTCTTTTGCAACCTGCTCCCATATCTTTTTAATGCAATAAATGCGCCTATTGCCAAAGGCAGGCAGAGATATGCAAACGGACAGGCTGAACAGTTAAGATTACAAACTACCATATTTTTCCTCCTTTGCCTTCTCCAATATACCAATCAATTCCTCTATGCTTGGTCTTCCTCCTTTTCCATCTGCTTTTCCAGAAAAAGCATACCAGTATATGGTGCCATTCTTTTCAAAAAGTATGACTGTTGTAGGTGTTGACTCGTCTCCATCCTTGGTATAGATTTTTATTGTATCTCCATGCTCCTTTGTAACATCTAAGGAAAATAGCCTCACATAACTGAAATTCTCTGTTGTGCTTCCATTTTCTTCGCCTCCTTCAACAATCCCAGCTTTCTTCATATCTTCCCACTGTTCTTTGCATGGCTCACAGGCAGGCCCCCAGAAAAATAGCATAATAACTTTTTCCTTTGAGGCATTAACTATCCAGCTGGGATGAGGAGGCATTCCCTTAGCTTTATATCCTTTAGGATATTCTACCCAAAAGTCAGTAAATTTTTCAGCTTTTGGTTGCAATGCAATGCATCCTAAGCATCTTGCAATGTTTAGTTCCTTTGCTCTATCATATGCTAAGTAAAAGCCAGCAAATAGCACTGCAAATGCTACTGCCACATATATTATCTTTTTCATATTCCTATCTGTAAAGGACTAACTATCTTTTTTAATACCGCTATAGCTGATAAAGATGCCAGATAACTTGTACTTGGATTTTTAGGATTCGGCAAATTCTCCACTTCAGCTCTTAGCCTTCCAAATTTTCCATGAGCCAGTATTTTATGACTGTTGTATCTTATGACAGGGTCCGCAACAACTTTTACTCTTGTTTTATCAAATCCAATTCCAGCCAATGAAAGGCAAGCAGCAACATTTATGTTTTTGGGAAATAACTTTACCGCTTCCCTTGCATTTCCATCAAAAAGAACCGTTCTTCTCTCAAATTTTTTTCCAAATGCTTCCGGTGATTTAGTTGTAACCAAAGTAACCTCATCCAATCCTCCAATGCTTGCTGCTTTTATTCCATCCAATCCAGCTACGGCTCCAGATGGAAGGTAAATTTTGCATTTGTTTTCCTTTGCCTTTTTCACAAGTCTTTCTCTGAACTCATCATCAAATAATGCACCTATTGACATTATAATCAAATCCTTTTTCGCTTCAATTATCTTCTCCGCATATTCATACACCGCTTCTTGGGAGGCAGATTCAAAAACAATATCTACAACAGGAAGAAAATCCTCCACCTTTGCAAATTTTGCTTTTTTTAACTCATCTGCCAGTTTCTTTGCTTTTTCCTCCACAATATCATATAAATAGATTTCTTCAATTTCTTCCATTTCATCTGCTGCTTTCGCAACATCTGTGCCTATTGCTCCGCATCCAATAATGCCAAGTTTCATTGATAAAAAAATGAAAATTCCATATTTAGGTTTTCGCCAACTC
>CAZBXJ010000182.1:0-2668 GCA_964495775.1 uncultured Thermoplasmatales archaeon
ATTATGGTTTGGGATGGATTTACTGTGATGAATGTAGCATAGGTTGTCATGATTGTGCCAGCTATGGCTGGTCCCCAGGTGGCGCCGAAGTTTCGAAATAGGCTGTTGGCTCCTGTAGCTATGCCCATAACTTCTCTTTCAACGCTGAATATCAGCAAGTTGATAAGGGAAACATTCATGAGAATGATGCCGGAGCTTACTATTATGGTCATGCCTATGAATTGGATTATCCCAACAGAGGTTGCATATTTTGCAAGCAGTAGCAAACCAATGAATGCAACGAGTGAGCCGAGTAAGGCAAAAAATTTTGCTCCAATTTTTATCATTAATCTTCCAGCAATTGGAGCAACAAAAAGCATGGTGATGGCATTTGGAGTCATCAATAAGCCGGTTTCAAGAATATTTTTTCCAAATCCATAAGGATGGGGCATCTGAAATATGTATGTGTTGGCTTGGCTCATCATTTGAATGGCGAATGCTGCCATCGTTATTCCAAAGTTTGCAAGCATGGGATTGCGGGAAGACAATATTGCTATAGGAATCAACGGATTTTTGGCACGTTTTTCCCATATTATTAGGAAAATGAATGATATGGCTGCTATTATAAACAATGAAAGAGTTTTCTCATTTTTCCATCCTATGCTTGGTGCCCTTGTAACAGCCACCAACGAGGGCACAACAAAAAATATGAGTAGAATGGCTCCAACAAAATCAAAATTGCTCGGTGTAATATATCTGCTTTCCTTCAGAATAGCCCACGAAGCAATGAGCATTAGCATAACGAAAGGTGTAACGCTAAGATAAGTCCATCTCCATCCATAATGTTGGGAGATGAAAGCGCCCAGCGGGAGAGCAATGACCATACCAACAGCAAACATTGAGCTTATCAAACCTTGCACCTGTGGCACCATTTTTGGAGGAAATTCTTCTCTAACGAGGCTGAAACCCAGAGGAAATATTGCCATTCCTATTCCCTGCAGACCACGAGAAAAAAGAAGAAATTCAAAGGAAGGAGAAAATCCATTCATAGCTACACCAACGCTATAAAAAACCAAGGCAATAAGAAACATTTTACGTTTTCCAAACATATCTCCAAGTTTACCCATGATGGCTGCGCTTATTGTTCCTACTAGCAAATATACTGAAAGAACCCAGCTTGCATCTCCTGGCGTTATTCCAAAATCTTTTTGTATTGTTGGCAAAGATGGAATTAAAACAGCTTCAGTATACATAACCAGAAGAGGAAGCAACACAAGTATTGCCGTTGCCTTCTTTGCATATCTTAAATCATATTCCATCTTATGGTGATTCCCTGTTTCTTTAAAAAATTTTGGAAAGGTTGAAGGAGTATGTGAGAGAGCTATTAAGCAATAAAAAGACATTGCAGATAATATTTGTTATCTGCGAGCCTTGTTCCAAATATTTTATCTCATTGCTCCTTTATTGTAGAAACTGGTTATTGACGATGTTGATAAAAATAAGTAAAGAGAAATCGAATTTTAGAAGAACACAGAACACAGTAAACATTATATAATAAAAATTATTCTTAAGATAGGAGGCAGATAAAATGAAAAAATTGTTGTTTGGCATGACTTGTTTATTGATTTTTGTTGGTATGCTAAATTACAATGCCAAGGCTGATGCAACAAAAGTAAATTTTAGCGTGGATGCTTATGTGTGTAGTGGGAATCTTGCAACATATGTTACAGCCACTGGAAAAGATGTTAAACCAGGTGGCTCAACAACTATTACCTTTGAACTAAAAAAGGGAAGCGGATATCTATCTTTAGACCTTGGGGCTTATGGAAGCGGAAGTATTTCTTTCGACACTCCTTTAAATGAAATCTCTATACCTGTAGCCGGAATAAGTGGTTTGGCAAGTGTAAATGCTGATTTGAGTGGCAGGATAGATGGATATTTAACAGTTGATGGACCAGCAACTCTTTCAACAACTCATCTAATATGGACTGATTGGGGCAAAAAGTCCGTTACTTTAACTACAACGGAAAATGCAAAGGATGGAGACGAAATAGTGGTAACTTTAAATCTCGAATATGCCCTTAACATAGGAGTTACTGGTAGATCGCTTTTGGGAGATATTACTCTTATCTCTCCACAGACAATAGCAGGAATTGAAGGATCACCACCAGTTACATTGACGGTGAATGTAAAGGAAAAGAAAGAAGGTGGTGGTATTCCTGGCTTTGAAATTGTGGGATTTATTTCAGCTGCTGCCATATATGTATTTTTATATAAAAAAGATAAAGACGTACAATTATAGCACTGCTTCCCGAAAACGCTTTCCTTCCAATGACTCGTAGAAAAGTGTTGAGAGATGGTTAGCCGTGTTGACATTTACAATCTGGAGGTGAAAATTTCTTGACGGTGCCAACCCTCCTAATAAAGAAAATTATTACAATCGCTAAGAGATTAATTATGATAATAGCGAGCCTATTAATTTTGAGTGGTATATTATTTGGATTGCAAAATTTTTCAACCGATAAAAATAAAGAGAGCATCAATTTTTTACCATTTGTTGACACAGTATCTGCAAAAATTACCCGCAGTTTTACAACAGAATTCCCTCCGAATTCTTTTACTATAAATTTTTGTGGGTATGGCTATTCTATTATGTATATCCCGGAGGGAGAAGAATATATTATTTTAA
>CAZBXJ010000183.1:0-2647 GCA_964495775.1 uncultured Thermoplasmatales archaeon
AACGTTTCATCCTAGCATTGCAGGAGGTGCTGCAATGCTAAAGTTAACAGCACCTATTAAGGAGCATCGAAGAAATATTTCTCATGCAACAAGTTATTTAATGCAATTCTTCCAATAGCAGTAGTTATTGCCACATTTCATTCAGAAACATAAATTTACCACTTTTGTATAACATAATATGTATCGCTTACTCTATCCATTGAGAACATTTTTGATTGTTAGCGGGCATGAGGAAACAAATGTAATGACTGCAGACTGGGTAACTGTGCTGTCCATGAAGCCATTTATGGTAGGCGTCGCCATAGCCCCCAGCAGGTATACGCACAAGCTTATTGAAGAATGCAAGGAATTTGTGATAGCTGTGCCATCTGTGGATATGCTTAAGGATGTATGGATTGCTGGAACAATAAGTGGTCCAAAGAAATTGGAAAAGTTAGCAATAACATTTATTGACTCGGAGAAAGTTAAGGTGAAAAGTATAAAGGAAGCTTTAGCAAATTTGGAATGCAGGCTTTATGATAAGCAAAGATACGGAGACCATACATTTTTTGTTGGGGAAGTAATAAATTACACATACAACAGGAATGCTTTTCCAGATAATATGCCGAACTTGAAGCATAAATTTTTAGCTCATGTAGGATTGGAAAAATTTGCAACATTTTCAGAAGAAATTTATGAAGCAGATTAAATTTATAGCAATATTTGTCATCCTTATCCTGCCTCTTTCCTTTAGTTATAAACAGCCATTCCATTATTATTCATATAAGGAAATGGAGGAATTCCTTAATGAAATGAAGGAAAAGTATCCGGAAATACTCAATTTTTATTCTATTGGCAAAACATATGGTGGAAGAGAAATCTATGTGGTAAAAATTTCAGATAATGTTAGCATAGATGAGAATGAAGCTGAAGTTTTGTTTATGGGAGCTCATCATGGAAATGAAAAGTTAGGATATCAATTTCTTCTTTACTTCATAAAAAGCATTTGCGAAAACTATAGCAAAAATGAAAATGTGGCATATCTCATAAACAATGCTGAAATTTTTGTTGTTCCTATGGTAAATCCAGATGGAGTGGAAAACAATACGAGGAAAAATGTCGAACCAAATAATTGCATAGGGGAGAATATATTTCCCATATTGAAAGGAGTGAATTTGAATAGAAACTACGATGCTGGCTGGAATGAATGGAAACCTTGGTATTTCTTATCAACCACATCTACGCCATATGGAGATTTAATTTTATATTTCTTAGGTTATCCTCCAGAGTATAGGGGAGAAAAGCCATTTAGCGGAAGAGAGACGAAAGCAATAAAAAATTTTGTTGAAAGCAGAAATATAACAATTGCTATAGATTTTCATACCGGGGCTGGAAAAATAATATTCTATCCATTTGGCTATACAGACAGAAAGAAACCAAAGGATTTAGCAAAATTCATATCAATTGCAGAAAACATATCCTCAATAAATGGCTATGAATATGCGGAAGCTGGAGAAGGAGTTATAGGAATGGCAATTGACTGGCTTTATGAAAAGCATGGAATATATGCTTTAATAATTGAATTATGCAGAAACATTGCTCCAGAAGATGCTGAAGCAAGGGAACTTATTCATCTAAATTTGCCGGTGATGCATTATGTTATCAATAGGGCTATAGAAGAAAAGAGATAGAATTTAAAAAGAATTCCCGATAACCTTTCAATGAAATTGGATGAGCTCATCTATTTGCCAATCTTACTCATTGTTTTCTACATTCTTTTTATTTCGCCATTTAAAATTCCTGTAATTTTACTTTTTGCTGGCTTTTTCATTTTAATTAAAGGTAGCGATTTTTTCATAAATGGAGCTATTGGCATATCTTCAAAATTCGGAATAAGCGAGCATACGATTGGCTTAACATTAGTTGCTTTTGGCACTTCTTTGCCAGAATTAGCTGTTTCTTCTCTCGCATCATATCAAAAACATGCTCCCACAGCATGGGGAAATGTTATAGGAAGCAACATAACAAATATTCTCTTGATTCTTGGTTTAGCCATGCTTTTTTCCACAATAAAGCCTAGCAGATTTGCATTTAAAGATGCAATAAACATGCTTGCAGTTTCATTAATAACCATTTTTTTGGCATTTGATGGAAAATTAAATTTTTATGATGGCTTAATTTTATTAGCTTTTTATGCCTATTTTCTTTACACTCTCAGAGGCAGGGGATTTGAAGGAGAGAAAATAGAAGGAGAGGAAAAAAATGCCATTTTACTCCTTATTTTGGGATTTTTTGGAATTGCTTTTGGAGGAGAAGCTGTTGTAAAGGGGGCTGTAGGAATTGCACATAGTTTGGGAATAGCTGAAGCTACAGTTGCTGGAAGCATAGTTGCTTTTGGCACTTCTTTGCCAGAGTTTGCCACCACTATTATGGCAACGATAAAAAAGCATTATGGAATTGCGGTAGGAAATGTTATAGGCAGTAATGTTGTAAATTTAGCATTGGTTTTAGGCATTTCATCCATAATAGCCAACATTGCATTGGATTTAATGATGTCAATAACCTTCTTTTTCCTTCTGGCATCCTTTTTAATCCTTTTAGTCTTAAAAGTAAAATGGCTATCAAAAACTGCAGGCATCTCTTTCCTTATCCTATATGCAATTTTCAT
>CAZBXJ010000184.1:0-2638 GCA_964495775.1 uncultured Thermoplasmatales archaeon
GATATCCACATATAAGCCGATAATTGAAGAAGGAGAAGAAAAACTACTGTTTTAGAACAATAATGCATTTCTTTCTGCCATTTCTATATGCTCATATGCATTTCCTATAATATATTCACCATGTCCTGGATAAAGATTCTCCACATCCAATTTTTTAAGCCTCCTAATTGATTCTATAAGCTTTATTTTATCTCCTCCAATAAAATCGGTTCTTCCTATCCCTCCATATGAAAATATTGTATCCCCAGAAAATAAGGATTTGCTTTTTTCTTCATATAGGCATATACTTGCTTCTGAATGTCCTGGAGTATGCAAAACTTTTAGCTTTATATTTCCCAAATCAATTACATCTCCTTCTTCCAATTTTATATCAACTTCTGTTTTTGGTTGCACAGCATTAAAAAAGGCTGCACTCCAATTTAACCCCTTTTCTAAAACTTCTGCACCATTTTTATGGATGCAGATTTTTGCATCAGTTGCCGTTTTTAAATCCTTTGCTCCTCCGCAATGGTCAAAATGCTCATGAGTCAAAATAATATACTCTATTTCTTCCAAGCTCACTTCTTTCTTTACTTCTTCTAGCAACTGATTTGTATAAAAACCTGTGCCTGTGTCTATTACAGCCTTTTTACTGGCAAGAATTAAATAAACATTTGATTCATAGCCTATTCCCAAGAATCTTTTAATCATTGATAGTAAAGTTTTTCGTATTATTTATATTCCACTATTTATGAAAGAAAAAAAGATAGAGAAAATAAGGGATAAAATTGAGGATTTAAATGAAATGAGGGCAATGATAAGGGAAGATTTAGAAGATTTGGAGAAAAGAAAGGAAGAATTGCCAGAAAAGAAGTACATGAAGTTGAAGGAAAAATATGAAAAGAAGCTTGAAAAAATAAGAAATAAGATAAAGGAGCTTGAGGAAAAATTGCATCAATTGAAAGGTTAAATTTTCAGCTTTTTTATTGCATTTTCATAATCATCGCTTTTAAAAATATATGAGCCAGCTACCAATAGATCAACGCCTGCTTTTTTCAGCTTTACAGCATTTTCATCATTTACTCCTCCATCCACAGCGAGCAAAATATCCTTTCCCTTTATCATTTCCTTAGCTTTTTTAACTTTTTCAATCATTGAATCAATAAACTTCTGCCCTCCATATCCTGGCTCAACTGTCATAATCAAAAGTAAATCAATTTTATCCAAGATATTTTCCACACTACAAAGAGGAGTAGCTGGATTTAAAGCAACGCCAACTTTACAATACTTCTTTATTTCATCAACAAGCCTATATAATGTCTTTGTAGCTTCAACATGCACCGTTATATAATCTGCTCCCGCTTCCACAAAGCTTAAGAAATGTTTTTCTGGATTTTCAATCATCAAATGTACATCAAAGGGAAGATGTGTTATTCTTCTTATGCTTTTTACAACACACACCCCTATGGTTATATTTGGAACAAAATTTCCATCCATAACGTCAATATGTATTAAATCCGCCCCCGCCTTCTCCACATTTTTAATTTCTTCGCCAAGCTTTGAAAAATCAGCAGAAAGGATAGATGGTGCAACAAGCATGTTAAGAAAGGATGGAGGAATATAAAAATTATTTGCAATTCACCATTTCCAAGGAAAAATCTTTGCTTTTAACAGAATGAGTAAGCCATCCTAAGGAAATTATATCTGCAAATGTATAGTTGGTGATGTTTTCTGGTGTTATTCCCCCTGATACTTCTATCTTAATTTCTGGATTTATTTCTTTTATTTTACTCACCGCCAGCTTTCCCTTAGCTGGAGGCATATTATCAAGCATTATTATGTCAGCTCCTTCTTCAGCAGCAATTACCGCATCTTCAACGCTCTCCACCTCTACTTCCACTTTCCTTCCAAGTTTTTTTGCTTTTCTTATCGCCTCCCTTAACGGGATGCATACTAAATGATTGTCTTTAATTAAAACACCGTCATACAAACCCATTCTATGTGGATATCCTCCTCCTATTTTCACCGCTTTCTTTTCATATTTTCTGAAACCAGGCGTAGTTTTTCTTGTGGCAGCAATCCATATATTAGGGTTTTTCTTCCTGCAAATTTTTGTTAATTCATAGGTTAGAGTAGCTATTCCTGACATTCTTCCAAGAAAATTTAAAGCAAGTCTCTCTCCAGCCAATATGCTTTTTGCTTTTCCTTCAATTTCCATTATTTTTTCCCCTGCTTTTACTTCGTCTCCGTCTTTTTTCAGCAGATTTACTCTGCATCCCAATCTTTCAAAAACTTCCTTAGCTTCCTCGACACCTGCAAGCAAGCAATTATCATTAGCCTTTATATAAGCAACTCCTTCTTCATCTTTCAGCAAAGCATTTGATGTTATATCCCCTTCTTCTCCCAAGTCTTCTTTTAAGAATAAATCTATGTCATCCATCACTCCATTAACATTGCTTGATATTTATATTTAAGCTTCTTTTGGTAGTTCTGCTGGCAATGAGAAAAATGAAACTATTTCCAGTATAGAGCAATGAAGATTATTATTCCTCCCAGTCCAAAAACATCAAAGCTTTTCTTTTAGATACAAAGTTGCAACTATGAGTAAGATCTATTGCTCCTCCTATTAAAGTTTTCATCATTTGGCTTGGTTCATGAG
>CAZBXJ010000185.1:0-2608 GCA_964495775.1 uncultured Thermoplasmatales archaeon
TTATTTACAATAACATTTTCATTATACAGACCAGCATAAACAATAACTTCTCCTCCATCCAAAACAGCATTTATTCCATCTTGGATGGAGGAAAAATGGTCATATCCAAAGTCTGGTGTGCTTGTAGTATAATCATCATCTACATATACAACTGATGGAGTAGTTGAAAATGAAACCTCATCTCCTTGCGCTGTTCCTCCTGCATTGCTTGCCACCGCCCTGTAATAATAGGTTGTTCCTGGAGTCAATCCTGTTATAACAGCATTAAATGTTCCAGTACTCGCCATAGTTTGTTTTGTTGTATTGAAAGCATAATCTTGCCAGCTTGCATGGCTTATAACATCATAAACAAACCATACCTGGCTACTTGTATCTCCTCCTAAGCTTGCTAAATTACCATTTAGCTGGGCAGAACATCCTCCAACATTTGTAGCTGATAAGGTTTCAACGGTAGGGGTTGAAATTAAATTAAAGGTAGTTTGAGCATAAACATTTGCATTGTTTACTGTGCTAACAGGAGGATCAGGCGATATTGAAATAATATCTCCAGATGCATTTGGATTATATGTGGCAAAATATTCTATGGAGAAATTGAGTAGAGTTCCTGTTGTTGAATCTCCTCCATCATAAATTTTAATGTAAAAATTCTGTCCATCAATGCTAGCAACATCCATAAATTCTGTTATATCAAAAACTATTTTGTTTGATGGAAATGGAGATGGTGCTCCTCCGTAATACCAATCATTAAATGCTTTTTCCGCTATAGGAGAGGAAGTAGAGCCCATTCCAACATAAATGTCACATTGAGTCCTATCATTATGGCTTATTTCAAAAGAAGCCAATAAATGGGGCTCATATGCTGTCTTATCTATCATAAACATATAGTATTGTACTCTCCTCTTCATTGCTTCATATGATATCCAGTAAAATCCATCATTATCATGGTCTCCTGCCCATCCAGTTCCCCATGAATTTGCTACCTTAAAAGCTCCATATCTTGTGACCCCCTCCTCAATATAAGGTCCAAAATTATCATCATATCCTACAATAACATTTGCATGATTTGTGCCGGAAGGATTATAATTATCTACTGTCCATAAATCTCCATCAGGAGTATCATATAAATCAGAATAATAGTAAGCATTTATGCTTATAACAGCAAGATTGTCATTTGCAAGCAGTGTTTTTAAATTATTCAACTCAGCATTTGTTGTTGCCCATGCCCAGTTGTATCCACTATCCGCCCTATACAGAGGGGCTTCTCTCCATGCCTCCTCGCTTGGCCAACTTGTTGAATCTGTTGGGTCATAAGGCATTCTTTGCCAGGAAGCACATCCTATTTTTTCAATTAATTCCATTGCATCAAAATATGTAGAGCCACCATCATCACTTCCCGTCCAGTATAAAATTTGATGATATACAAAATCTGGACTCATTATTTTATCCTGCTTTTTATTTGGCTCACCATAATATCCTCCAACCCAAACTACATCAGACAAATCCCATCCATGTTCCTTTGCTTCTTGATAAGTTTTTGTATAATAAGCTACAGCAAAGCAAACACAAGAACCCTCACCATCCTGATTTCCAATTGGAGGGAACCAAATGTCCTGAGAATTATCAACGCTTGCTGGCAAAGCTCCATCGGTGGCGATGCTATCGACAACATACAAATTTTGAGCAATTTCATCCCATTTTTCAGCGGTAGGAGGAGCCAAGCCAGTGCCATGTCCATCAATTTTAACATTATAATTTTTTCCTTCTTCATATGTCCCCACTGTCTCCTTTATTGATACAAGCTCTTCTGGTGTAACTTTATGCTTGTAAATTTTTAAGCCATCTACAAAATCTATAATCTGTGCTCTTCCAACATTTTGAATATTTTTTGTTGACAGAGGTATAGCTACACTGCTTGCCAAAACTACAAATATGCATGCAACCATAGCATCCTTCTTCATAAAAAATTAATAAAAATTGATATATAAACAATTTGCTTTGCAAGCAAATTGATAGCAAACATTTTTAAATGCCATATTACACATAAATAATTGAGAATCAAAATGAGGATGAATGGAATTCGTTGAAAATTAATGAATAGGAGATGTTATTATAGCCTTTCCTTCATGCGATAATTAGCCAATGACAATCTTTTCCTTCATTTTTAACAGACCAAAATGAATGAATAAAAATAGTTGCCATTGCATAATCCTTCATGTGATAATAGCAAATGACAGCGATTCATTCATTATATTCAAATTTTCATTATTCAAAAATTCATTAAAATTCTTATATACATTGAGCTTCCAAAACTTATGAAAAGAGCAGTTATTGCTCTACTTAGCTTACTAATCCTCTTTTTACTAATGATTTATGGAAGTGTTGAACATGATAAAAAAGACCCAGATATGGATTATATTCTTCTCCATTACGAAGAATTTTTAGGTAAAGAGATACATTTTTCTGGAAAAGTTTTGGATGGAAAAGAAAATCAATATGAGTTAAAACTTATTGAAGCCCCTTATACAAAAATAAATGTTACAATAAATGCAACTTTGAAAAAAGGAGATATTGTGGAAGTATTGGGATTTTAGATAGCAAAAACCATGTA
>CAZBXJ010000186.1:0-2567 GCA_964495775.1 uncultured Thermoplasmatales archaeon
ACATCTACCCATGTATGTCCCATGCTTCTTATTATAAATCATGTTATAAATTTTTCCGAGATGCGAGATGCTTTTCTTTAAATTCTATCGATTAAGGCAACTTCCTTATTTCCTCAATTTTATCGAAGTCTTTATCAAAAGAATATATTTCCTTAATTCCTTCTTTTTTCATTATGTAGATGGCTAAACAATCATTTGGGTCTATCTTATATTTTTTCATTAATTCTATTGCAATTAAATATTCCTCTTCTGTTATTCCAACAATTTTAAGATTTTCCAGGGAGTAAAGTGTAGTTAGAATTGAATTTAACGCTTCTATTGACAAAGCTTTTTCCAAAATGTTTGCTACCTCCGAAACATGAACAACAGTCGTTATAAATTTTTCTTTTCCCTCTATTAATTTCCTTACAATTTCTTTTGCTTTTTCTTTCATAAACTTTTGCTTTTCTGTTAACTTACCTTTAGGCTTATAGAAAGCATAAACGAATATGTTGGCATCTAAAAACCTCATTTTATCTTGTAAATTTTCTTTTCAAATTTTTCCCAATCATCTATATTTATTCCAAAATCCACCTTATCAAAAAATTTTGTTAAATCAATCTTTTTAAGAGGGATTATTTTTAAACAATCTTTTTCTTTTAAAACAAGAACTCTTTTTTCTTCTCCTATTTTCCTTTTTCTCCAATCAGCAGGTATTATGATGCGTCCTTGCTCATCAATTTTCTTTATTTCTATTTCCATTTTTTTCACCAATTTTTAAAAATTCACCAATATTTATTATTTTTGGTGAAAATAAAAAAAATTTGGGTTTGTTGAACAAATGGAAGAAAGGTTGTCATTAGCCATTATTGTATGAGAGGAATTTACTATGATAACATCCCCTTCCATTTATTTTCGATAATCTCAAAAATTTGACATAATCTTTTCTAATACTTGTAACTTAGAAAATAAGATGATGTAAATATTGCATGCTCCAGTATAATCGCGACTGTTCAAATGAAAGAATTGTTATAAATGTCATTAACGCATGAGGAGAATCTGCTACAGCAACATCCTCTTTTTCATTCATTATATTAACAAACACAAAATCATCACAAAACCTAAAATATTTCTTGTATATTTCCATAAAATGCCAGCTGTTGAAGTAAAGAATTTGGTTAAAAGATATGGAGAAGTTGAAGCAGTAAAAGGTGTTTCGTTTAGTGTGGAAGAAAATGAAATTTTTGGGCTCATCGGTCCAAATGGGGCTGGAAAAACTACTATTTTGCGCATATTAGCAACTTTAATCAAAAAGGATGGTGGTGAAGTAAAAATTTTCGGATATGAGCTGGGAAAAAATGATGATGAAATAAGAAAAATCATAAGTTATTTGCCAGAAGAAGCTGGCGCCTATAAAAACATGACAGGTCGTCAATATCTTACATTTATTGCAAAATTTTTTGATGGCAAGGATATGGTGGAAGAAGGAATCAAAATTTCAACGCTTGGAAAAAGGATAGATGATAAAATAGAAAATTACAGTAAGGGAATGGTAAGAAGGTTGTTGTTGGCAAGGGCTTTGATGACAAAGCCTAAGCTTGCCATTTTGGATGAGCCAACTGCTGGCTTAGATGTAATAAATGCTCATGAAATTAGGAATATAATAAAGGAATTTGCAAAGAAAGGAACTACTTTTTTAATTTCTTCACATAACATGCTGGAAGTAGAATATATATGCGATAGAATTGCTTTAATCAATGAAGGAGAAATAATTGAAATTGATTCTCCTTCCAACTTAAAGAAAAAATATGATGCAAAAAACATTGAGGAAGTTTTTGTAAAGGTGGTAAAATGATTTTGAACATTATAAGAAAGGAGGTGAGGGAATTACTCACTCCAGCTACAATTTTACCTGTCATTCTAATGTTTATCATATTCGCCAGCATGGGAAATGTATTTGGAGAGGCAAAGGAGAAAGCTCAATCTATGCCTAAAATTGGATTAGCTTGCTATGATAATGGAAGCATAGCCAACATATTTACCAAAATTTTAGAGGAAAATTGTGAAATTATCTCAAAAAATGAAAGTGTAAAAGAAGTTAAAGAAAAGAATGGCATAGCTTTAATTAAAATTCCTTCGAATTTTTCTTCCAATATAGAAAATTTTTCTAGGGCAGAAATAGAAATTTACTGGATTGTAAGAGAAACAGGAATTAGCAATGCTTTTTCATTAGAAAGTTTGAGGAGCATAATTGAAAAAGCTGAGCATGAAGTTATAAATCATATTTTAACTAAGGAGGGAATAAATGCTTCTTTTGTTTCCAATCCTTTTGATTTAGAGGAAAAAACAATTTTTAAGGAAAAAGAAATGAATGTGCCACCTTCCTTGCTTTTCCAGTTCTTTTCAACGCAATCAACAACCATACCAATTATTGTTATGATTATCATTTTGACTTCAGGAGGAATGGTAATTACTTCAATGGGAATGGAAAAAGAAAACAAGACATTAGAAACTTTACTTACCCTGCCAATAAAAAGGCGGAGTATAATCGCTGGCAAGATAATTGGCGCCGCAATAGTTGGCTTTAT
>CAZBXJ010000187.1:0-2539 GCA_964495775.1 uncultured Thermoplasmatales archaeon
GCAAAAAATAGTTAGCCTTTTATATAAGAAAGCCTAATCTGTATACACCTACACATCTACAAACTCTTTTAGAAAGATTTAAATAGATTTATTTTTTTAGTCAGGGGGATGGGAACATTAAGGGGTTAAAAGAAATTATCGATAATCTTCCAATTGGCATCATTTTTGTAAATGATAAAGGAGAGGTGGAATATAAAAATAAATTTGCAAGTCAGCTTAACCTCAACTTTAAAAAATGCGGGAAAAAATTGTATAAATTTAGGAATAGATATTATTCAGTTAGAAACATATCTTCATCCATGGGAAAAGTGTATACAATAGAAGATGTGACAGAAAAAGTGATGGCAGAAAATGCTCTAAAAGAATCTGAAGAGAAATATAGGGCAATATGCGAAAATGCATTAGTAGGGATTTTAATAATGAAAGATGATAAAGTTAAATACGTAAATAAAAGATTTTGTGAAATATTGGGATATAAAGCAAATGAGCTGAAGAAAAAATTTCGTGAGTTAATATATCCAGAAGATTATGAAAAATTCGAGAGAATTTTTAATGGAAAGATAGCCCAGATAAGAATGTTCGATAAATATGATAAGCTTAAATGGCTTGAAATAGGATGCTGTAAGATAAAATATGGAGGAGATGCTTATCTTTTAAATGCTGTTGATATAACAAGGAGAGTTGAAATGGAAAAAGAAATAAGGGAGGCAAATGAAAAGATGCAGAAGGCATTGGAAAAAGAAAAGAAATTTTTAGAAGAAATTTCCCATTATTTCTTCAATCCTCTCTGCATTGCCAAAGGATATCTTGATCTCTCCATCCCCCAAGCTGATCCAGCTTTGAGAAGGAAGCTTGAGATTACAAAGCAGGCTGTTACAAGAGTTGAAAATGTTGTAAAGCATATCGTTACAGAAGGAAGAATTTATGAATGAAGCAGATTCTTAAATTCTAATGCATTTTTTAGCATCTGTGTATTGTTAAATAAGCAATAAACTTCTTTATCCTTCTTGCATATTTCAAGCAATTTTTTTAATTCATCCATGCTGTAATCATAATTATATCCTCCTATGCCATGTAGCCTATAATATTTTGGCATGCCGTAATAACTTTCATTTTTAAATGGATCAACACAGTGAATTAAGTTAAATTCCTTACATATCTCAACTATTGTTTCCTTTTTCCAGTCCCCTCTTGGCTCCCATGCATAAATAAAATCTTTTTCAATGCTACCAAAAAACTCCTTTATATTTCTAACATTTTCCTTCGTTTCTTTAAAAGCAGATGGACATTGGAATACTATAATTTTTGCATTTAATTCCTTGGCAAATTCTTTGCATTTTTCCCATGCAGAAAAAACTTCATTATTTGGCTGGAAAAATCCATATTTATCTTTTTTATCCTCCTCAATTTTTATCCCTGCTTTTCTGTAAGTAGGACTCGTTGCCTTATGAGTTATAAGTTGCCATGCTTTCATTGTGTATTCAAAATTGGGTGGCGCCTCCTCCCGCCACTTTTTAGCTGTTTCAAGCTTTGAGAGCTTGTAAAATGTTTGCTGAATCTCGACAACTTCAAAATTTTTAAAATAATCTGCTTTTTTGCCTCTAAATCCGCAGCAGCCAACCTTAATCATCAATATTTATTTTGCATGTAATTTAATAATTTCTGATAGTTGCTAGGATGCTCTTCAAAATATTGTCTTATTGGGGCTAAAATCTTTTCCAAGTAATCTGCTACTGCCATTTTTAAATCGAGAGGATGAATTTCCTTGCTTACAAATGCTTTTTCCAATTCATCATAAGATTTGAAGATAATAGGCTCTGCATCTTTTCTTTTTACTTCCAGTTCGTCAAAATGCTGAAAAATTATATGATTTGCTATTTCTAAAATTGGATTCTGCTCAGCAATTCCTTCTGGACAATAAGCTCTCCTTATTTTCTTCTTTATTGTTTCATAGTTATCATGAATGAATATTGCACTTTCTGGCTTACTTTTTGACATTTTTGCATCCATTCTTTCTTTTGCCTGTAAACTTGAAATTATAGGAGTATGCAATGCTATTGGCTTTTTCATTCCAAGCTTTTTGCAAACATCCCTGGCAAGCATATGGGCATGCCTTTGGTCTAAGCCTCCTAATGCAGCATCTACACCCAAATAAAATATATCTGCAACTTGCATTAGAGGGTAGAAGAATTTAGATACATCTTTTTCAGCTTCTTCAGCTTTCCTTCCCATAATATCCATTGCTCTTTTTACTCTTGCAAGAGTTGTCTCCTTAGCTATTTTTAAAACTAGACGCCAATATTCATCATCCTTTACCATATCACTTGCATAAACATATTCAACGCCTTTTACCCCCATTGCCTCAAAAGCATCCTTGATGTATTCTCCGCATACCTTTATTGCTTCCATATTTCCATTGAGCTTATCATTAATCCAAGCGTGCCAGTCAGCAAGCAAAATTTTAACATCAAAGCCTGCTTTAATTAAATCTTTAACTTTATCAGCGCACATAAGCCACCCTAAATGAACTAAGCCAGAT
>CAZBXJ010000188.1:0-2460 GCA_964495775.1 uncultured Thermoplasmatales archaeon
TTGCATCATCAATTGCATCTTGTATTTTTGTGTAGTTATTTGGACCAGAGCCACCAACATATAATGTTTTTTCAATATTACTGCTTATCTTTGTATTTATTCTTGACTCTCCATCATAGCTGGACATAGAAAGTCCAAAAAAGAGTGCACAAATTATACTAATTATGATAATTTTCCTCATCTTACACCTCCATATGGATTTATTCTTGGCAATAAATCAAATATTATGTAATAGAAATGGAATAATCCCGGATAGAAGATGATGCAAAAGATCGGCTTAGGGAGAGGAAGTTCCCATTTATTCCAATAATTTCTTACAAAAATATTAACAAAAGAGTTTGCAACATATGTATCCAAATTATTTTCTATAAAATTATTATTCGATACAAAGTTAAACAGGCTATTATGGAAATCTATACCTTTACCATTTTCAGTGACATTGTTTCCTATTATAAAATTGCAAAAACTATCTCTTGCTTTTACACCTATATCATTTTGATTGATATTGTTTATTCTAAGAGATGCAAAATATGAATCATAAATATTTAATCCAATTTTGTTTCTTTTTATGTAATTTCCGCTTACAATCGAATAGTTAGATGAGGATATACTAACTCCAACACTATTATTTTCAATAAGGTTATTATTAATTGATATGTTATTTGAAGAAAATATCAAAATTCCCCATTCATTGCGAGAAAAATAACAATTGGAAACTTCAATTTGACTTGAAAATCCCATTTGAATCCCGATTAGTGCATCCTTTATTTCTATATTCCTTATTATACATCTACTACAGTTAGCCATTATTATTTCGGATGCATTTGATGTAATGGTTAAATTTTCCTCATTTTTATAATACAATATTGGCTTATTCTGCAGAGTATTATTCGTGATAAAATGCGTATTCCAATTAGATATTGTAGAACCATCTATACGAATTCCTCCATATTCAAAAAAATTATCTTTAATGATATTACTGACAGAAAATCCCAGGTAGATTTTTCCTTTCACTCTATTACTGATGATTTTGTTATGGTTTGATTCCTCCAATTCTATTTTTCCTGATACATTGTTATTAAAAATAGAATTGTTATCACAACATACCATTTCAATACCTTTTATATCATTGTTTGAAATATTAATTCTTGATGAACGAATGGACGAAATTGCCACCAATCTAATATTTTCTAATTCATTATTATATATATTACAGCTTGAAGAATCATACAATGAGATGCAATAGTCATTTACATCATAAAAAATGTTATCGTATATGTTGCAGTAAGAGCAGTTTTTTATTAAAAATCCATAATTTGTTTCATATATCCTATTGCCTCCAATTATTATAAAGGAAGAGTTTAATGCAAGTAAGGCAACTCCATTGAAAAAAGTTCTGACAGTATTATTAAAAAATTTTGCTGAAGAAAATATTTTTACAGCTATGCCACATTGTTTTTCATTAAGAATCTCAAAATTTTTCAATAAGCAATATTTGTTGATTTCTGCAGTAAAATTGTTTTTACTTTTTATAATGGGCCTTTCATCGTTTATGATTTTGCCCAACAATGAAAGATTTTTATTAATGATAATACTCTCTTTATAAATGCCTGGATATACTATTATAGTATCTCCATTATTAGCAGCATCTATAGCATCTTGTATATGAGTATAATTATTGGGACCAATCCCTCCAACATAAAGAACATCACCATTGTCTCCATTGTTTGAGATACTAACTTTACTACTTCCTGTGGGAATTATCGAGAATACAAGCATTAAAATTATTCCAGTTGCAACTATTCCTTTCATAACATTCATAAATTGGATGTTGAATTTAAATCTTTTGTTACATATTAGCCCATCTTAATAGCTACCAAAGATACATAACACGAATCTATTTCAAGTAAAGAAGGTAGAAAAATATTCTTCCCTTTAATTTCAAACTTTACATGCCCTTTTGTTCCATTTTCAACATCTTCCTTTATTTTAAGATAAATATTTACGACTTTTACTTCCCCTGGCTGTAGAGAAAATCGAGGTGTGCTTATTATCACAGAGAGCCAAGGCGGGACATCAATTAAACATATTTCTGCAAATACTGGAAAAAACTGAAGAAAATAGGGCTCATATGAAATATTCATTTTTACTGTTTCCATATCATACCTCCCAATTTTGATGGCTTCCTCGCTCAAATCTGCCTCCATTTTTCCCCATGGTATTGGAAGAGTAAGAGTTCTTATAACATTGCTATCATCAATGGAATTTTCAATTCCCACTTTTTCAGAATATGCTGTATTAACTGAAATCGTAGAAAGAAGAGTAAAAGCCATAAATATTGCAGTTGCAACTATTCCTTTCATAACATTTGTAGATTAGATGTTAAATTTAAATCTTTTGTTACAAACAGTATCTCCGCATGTTAGCTAAAAAATCATTGTTAGCATATCTTGTTTGGCT
>CAZBXJ010000189.1:0-2446 GCA_964495775.1 uncultured Thermoplasmatales archaeon
TTCAATTTCATTTCCATATTAATTAAAGTCCCGGTTTTTTAAATATTTTACCTATTGATAATCCATTCCATATCCTTTTTCGCTCCCGATTTTAGAAGTAATCTCACATTTTTATGATGAATTTTCTATAAAAACTTTTTCTGTTTTTAATTATCTAACTTTTTACTGCACCTTTCCATAGCAGAAAAATGTAAGAAATAATTTTACCAGTAAATCTGTGCCAGAATCCCGGCGCCCGCATGGGTTTATTTTTTCAACTTTTCCTGAAGAAGTATCCGCCTATTAAAATCATTGAGATGGAGAATATGGAAATTATTGCCAAATCAGCAATGATATTGAATTCATGTATGCCAAGTGCAAAATATCTCATCGCATCCACACCATAACTCAATGGATTTATTTTAACCATTGCTTTAAGCCAATCCGGTAGCATTTTTGTGGGATAAAATGCCCCACTCAAAAAAATCATGGGTTGAATGAGAAAATTCATAACCATCTGAAAACCTTCCATACTCGTTATTTTGCTTGCCACCGCCAGCCCAAATGAAACAAATGAAACAGCAACAAGAAACATTGTTAAAAGCATCCCAGGAATTGAAGCAATGCTTTCAAATTCCACACCCATAAGAAGCGCAAGTATAATTATAATGATTCCTTGAAAAACTGCTTGAGTTACTCCTCCAAGCATTTTTCCAATTAAAATGCTCTCCCTTTTTATTGGGGCAACTAACATTTCTTTTAAAAATCCAAATTCTCTGTCAAATACTGTTGTTATCCCAGAAATTGTTGCCGTAAAAACCATCGTCATTACAAGAATTCCCGGAGTGAGAAATGAAATAAAATTTACTTCCATCGGTATCTTAAAAGCATTATTGAAGGCATTTCCTATTATGCCAAGCCATAAAATTGGCATCATTATCATTGTAATAAGCCTTGCTTTCTGGCGCCACAACCTTATAAGTTCTCTTAGATAAATTGCGTATATATCTCCTATCACATTCTCCTCCTCCTTTTTATTCTAAACATATCAGAATCTTTAATTTCGTCTTCTCTAAGAGTTCTTCCGGTATAATGAATGAAAACATCCTCTAAAGAAGGCTCTTTATATGTTATGCTGACTATTTCATCTCCTACTATACTAAACAGCTTTGGGATAATCTTTTCTGCTTTCTTTACTTTTAGGATAATGTGATTATCAACTATCTTCGCATCAAATTTGTTAGATAATTTTTCGAACACCCCTTCTTTATCCTTGCATTCAATTTTTATTATATCCCCTCCAATAGAATCTTTTAATTCTGCTGGCGCTCCCTCCACAACTATTTTTCCTTTATCTATTATAGCAATTCTATCTGCCAGATAATCAGCCTCCTCCATGTAATGAGTTGTAAGCAATATTGTTATTCCCTTTTCCCTCAGTTTTTCAATATAATCCCAGATGTGGCGACGTGTTTGAGGATCTAAGCCCAATGTTGGCTCATCAAGGAAAAGAATTTTTGGGTTGTGCATTAATCCGCGGGCAATTTCCAACCTTCTCCTCATCCCTCCTGAAAAAGTTTTTACTATGTCATCAGCTCTATGTTTCAATCCAATCATTTCCAAAACTTCTTCAATTCTTTTCTTCCTTTCTTCCTTTTCCATATGATAGAGCCTTCCATGAATGTCCAGATTTTCCCTTGCTGTAAGGCGATCATCTAAAATGGACTCCTGAAAAACTATCCCTATACTTTCCCTCACTTTATATGCCTCCCTCACCACATCGTAGCCATTAACCTTTGCCATTCCCTTGGTTGGTTTGAGAAGAGTGGAAAGAATGTTTATTATGGTTGTTTTTCCAGCCCCATTGGGGCCAAGCAATGCAAAAATTTCTCCGTATTTTATCTTCAAGGAAACATTATTTACAGCTATTAGCCCATTAAATTCTTTAACTAAATTTTTTGTTTCTATTGCAAACATTTTCTCAACTCTCTATAAAATTTTTCAAGCATTTCATTTGCCTTTTTCCTATCCATTTTTTCCAATAAAAATAGAATTTTTGGCAACGCCGGATATCCAATTAAATTTCTTCCAAGCAATCCAATATTTTCATCTCCAAATATTTCTGCCATTGCTTTAATTTGCGAATTGAGTTTTTTATAAAATTCTTCCTTAGCATCTTCTATTCCTTTTATAAATTTCTTCCCTTTTTCAGAAAGAGTATATACTATTTTTCTTCCCTCTCTCTTTCCAACAATAATCTTCTTTTCTTCCATAGCTTTTAATAAAGGATAAATGCTACCAGCACTTGGTCTATAACCAAGAATTTCCTCGCATTTCTTCATTATCTCATATCCACTCATTTTCCTTTTTGCCAACTGCTTCAGTATAAACATTTTCAACACAGCTTTCATATCGAAATCGATATATCGAAATCGATATATAAATTTTTTGGCTAATTTGCCTAATT
>CAZBXJ010000190.1:0-2441 GCA_964495775.1 uncultured Thermoplasmatales archaeon
CCCTGCTGGGATACTGCCAGAAAATATAAGAATTATGGTTTATGCCACACAGCATAAAAATTTTATAAAAATCAACTTATTGTAATTGCATCAATTTTGAATTTAGTTGAAAATTAAGTGGATACGTTATTTCCATTTATGAATAGTTCCAATAAACAACATAATTTACATATACTCTGCCAAATTTAATTTTGTGAAGGAAATATGGATTCCATATAAAATATGGGATGAAACTCAATGGTTTTGCAATTTGAGGAAGAAAATAGAAGAAATGAGGAAAAGAAAAAATGAATGATACTACTGGTTGATGAGGTTAAGAATTGCATTTTTTTCTTTCATTTTATGTCCAATGAAAGCATATTCTTCATTGTCATGAGAGAAAAATGCATTCTTTTTTTCTTTCATTTTGCCTTTTTCATTATTCCTCTTGCTGCAATTATGCCGGTTGCTGCAGATGATACAATGCCTCTTGTCAGCCCAGCGCCATCTCCTGCTACAAAGAAATTTGGCAAATTTGTTTCTAAATTTTTGTTAACAATGAAACGCATTGAATAGAATTTTATTTCTGGAGCATATAGCAAAGTTGAATCTTCATTTATTCCTGGAATTACCTTAGCTAATTTATCAAGTCCCTCAATTATATCTGTAACTATTCTATGGGGCAAAGCCATTGAAATGTCACCAGGAGTAACATTTTTTAAAGTTGGTTCAACATAAGATTTTTCTATTCTCTGCCAAGTTGAACGGCGCCCTGCTTTTAAATCGCCGAGCCTTTGCAAAATTGGTTTTTTTCCTCCTATGGTTGTTGCCATTTTTGCTATTGATTTTCCATATGCGGTGGTATTTTCTATTGGCTCTGTTAGCTCTATTCTAACTAGGAATGCAAAGTTTGTATTGTTTGATTTCTCATGCAATGTGGAATGTCCATTAACAGAGATATATTCTCCATAATCTTCCATAACAACATATCCATTGGGGCAGGTGCAAAAAGTGCGGACAAAATCATCATAGCTGGGAGTATAAATATGGAATTTTGGATCCCATGCCTTATTTATTATATCTTCCATAACAACAGATGGAACCTCAACTCTAACTCCTATGTCGATAGGTGCATATCTTGTTTTTATTCCAAGCTTCTCAGCTTGCTTAGCAAGCCAATCTGCTCCGCTCCTGCCAACACAAGCTAAAACAAATCTTGCTTTTATTATGCTATCATCTAAAATTAATTTAAAGCCATCATTTTTTTCAATTTCCTTAACTTCCTTTTCCAATAAAAACTCAATTCCTTTTTCTTCCAACTCTTTTTTGAATGAGAAAATAACTTTTGGCAACAAATCAGAGCCTATATGGCGCTGAGGAATAGGTATAAATTTTATTCCATGCTGGCTTGCAAGCTTTTCCAGTTCCTTCAAATCCTTCCCATATAGCTTATTAGGAGCACCATGCTTTAAAAATATGGAGTCAATTTCCTTAATAAGCTCATCTGGCTCATCAACAAGTTCCTTTAAATTTCCTCCTATATCAGCTCTCAAATTAAGCTTTCCATCTGAAAGCCCACCAGCCCCACCCAGCCCGCATAAAATATTGCATGGCTCACATTTTAAACATTTAGTAAAAAATTGCAAAGGGCATTTCCTATCTTTTATATCTTTCCCCTTATCAATAACAATAACTTTGAGATTGCTCTTCAAAGCTAATTCATGTGCTGCAAAAAGTCCTGCTGGCCCCGCTCCAATTATAGCAACATCATATGAGGCGTTTTGCATGAAGCTCTTCTATAATTTTTTCTATTGCTTGATTTACCTGCTCTGCTTTCCTTGCTCCTGTGCAAACTAATTTTCCTGAACCAAAAAGCAAGATAACTACTTTTGGTTCATCAAGCCTGTATACTAAGCCTGGAAATTGCTCTGGTTCATATTCTATTTTTTCTAACCCTATTGCCTGAGCTATTGCAATTAAGTTGAGTTGAGCATGTAAATTGGCAGAAGCAACAATATTCTGCACAGTTATTTCTGGCTTTTTAAATACTTTAAATCCAGCTTTTGCAACCTTATCACAAACTTTTTTTATTGCTCTTTCAACATCTTTAGTTGTTTTTGCTCCAGTACATACTACCTTTCCGCTCCTGAAGAGCAAGGCAGCTGTCTTTGGCTCATCTAAACGCAATACTAATCCTGGAAACTGCTCTGGCTCATATTCACTTTCTGGCAATGCTTTTTTAAGCTTTGATAAATCCAATTCTTTTGCTATAGTTGTGGACGCAACAACATTCTCAATCTTCATATCCACTTTTCTTTCTACCATAGAAATCATTGGTATATAAAAAGGGGTTTATAAATATTGGGATGATGAAAGAGAAATTCATCACTCATCATCTTTTCATCAGATTCTGACCCTTTCATCATTTATTCAGCATGAATAAATGGAGTATTGCTTATAAA
>CAZBXJ010000191.1:0-2392 GCA_964495775.1 uncultured Thermoplasmatales archaeon
GGATATAAGGTTGGTTTAATTAGGCTACGCACCGTATGGCCATTTCCAGATGAATATTTTGAAAAACTTGCTGATGAAATTAAGAAATTTATTGTTGTAGAAATAAACTATGGGCAAATAAAGCTTGAAGTAGAAAGGAATGTTGGAAAAGAAAAGGTGGAGCTTTTACCAAAATTTGGAGGAGAAATTCATATGCCAGAAGAAATATATGAAAAAATTAAGGAGGTGAAAAATGGAAATTGAAGCTAAGAGTCACCCAATGGATAAATATTTGAGAAGCGACAGAATCCCTCATATTTGGTGTCCTGGATGTGGTTTAGGAACAGTTTTAAATTGCTTTTTACACGCATTAGAGGAGCTTGAAATTGATTTGGATAATTTAGCTGTTGTCTCTGGTATAGGATGTACCGGAAGAGTAGCAGGCTATATTAACGTTGATTCATACCATACAACTCATGGAAGAGCAATTCCTTTTGCAATTGGCTTAAAATTGGCTAATCCAAAATTAAAAGTAGTTGTATTTAGTGGAGATGGAGACTTATTTGCCATAGGTGGCAATCATTTCATTCATGCAGCTCGCCGTAATATAGACATAACAGTAATATGCGTCAACAATTACAACTATGGAATGACAGGTGGACAACTTGGTCCAACAACTCCTTTAGGGGCGAGAACAACAACCTCTCCTTATGGCAATATAGAGCACCCATTTAATTTATGCCATGTAGCCGCTGCTTCTGGCGCAGTATATGTGGCGAGATGGACAGCTTTGCATGTTCGCCGTCTAAAGGAATCAATGAAGGAGGCATTGAATAAAAAAGGATTTTCATTTATTGAAGTAATTGCCTCCTGCCCCACAACTTATGGACGCCGCAACAAAATGCCCACTGGCTTGGATACAATGAAGTATTATAAGGAGAAATCAGTTATAAAGCATGGAATTGATCCTGCAGAAGCGGATATAGAAATTGGCAAAGAAATTATTGTGGGAAAATTTGTGGATATAGAGAAGCCAACTTTTGATGAAGCTGTTTATGAGCTCATAAAAAAGGCGAGAAAATGAAAAGGGTTGAAATAAAATTTGGAGGATTTGGAGGACAGGGAATAATATTGATGGGAAATATAGCTGCAAAAGCAGCTGTCCTTTATGATGGAAAGAATGCAGTTTTTACACCTTCTTATGGGCCAGAGGCAAGAGGAGGAGCAGCAAGCTCAAATGTTGTAATAAGCGATGAGGAAATTGATTATCCCTATGTAACCCAGCCAGATATACTCGTTGTAATGAGTCAGGAGGCATATGAAAAGTTTGCTCCTCTGCTAAAAGATGATGGATTACTCATTATTGATGAAGATTTGGTTAAGCTTAAAAATGGTGAGGGAAAAGTTGCTAAAATACCAGCTACAAGAATAGCTGAAAGCTTAGGAAAAAGAATAGTTGCAAATATAGTTATGCTTGGTTTCTTTACTGCTGTAACAAATCTTATTTCATATGATGCTATAAAGAAAGCTGTGTTGGAAACTGTGCCAGCTAAATTTAAAGAATTGAATGAAAAAGCTTTAAAATTGGGATACAATCAAGGGGTAAAATGGCAAGAAGAATAGGGGTATTCGTTTGTCATTGTGGGGTGAATATTGCAGGCGTTGTTGATGTGGAGAGAGTAGCTGAAGAGCTAAGGAAATATCCGGGGGTAGCTTTTGCAACAACATACCAATATATGTGTTCTGATCCCGGGCAGAATTTAATAAGAGAGAAAATAAAGGAAGAAAATTTAGATGCAGTTGTTGTAGCAGCTTGCTCACCGGCGATGCATGAAGAAACATTCCGCAATGTATGCAAGGAATTTTTCAATCCTTATAGGTGTGAGATGGCAAATATAAGGGAGCAGTGTTCATGGGTCCACGATGCTGAAGAAGCTACAGAAAAGGCGATAAAGCTTGTTAAAGCAACTGTTGAAAAGCTTAGAGGAAATGAAGATTTAATGCCTATTTTTGTTCCAGTAGAAAAGAAATGCTTGGTTATAGGAGGGGGAATAGCTGGAATACAAGCAGCCTTAGATATTGCAGATGCTGGCTATGAAGTTATTCTGGTGGAAAAAGAGCCCAGCATAGGAGGAAGAATGGCTCAGCTCAGCGAAACATTCCCTACATTGGACTGTAGCCAGTGCATTCTTACGCCTAAAATGGTTGCTTTATCAAGGCATCCAAAAATAAAGTTATATGCTTATTCTGAAATTTTAGAAATTTCTGGCTATGTTGGTAACTTTACTGTAAAAATTTTGAAGAAACCTCGCTATGTAGATGAAGACAAATGCACTGTATGTGGAGATTGTGAAAAAGTCTGTCCAGTTATTGTTCCAAATGAATTTGAAATGGGAAGAAAGCCAAGGAAAGC
>CAZBXJ010000192.1:0-2382 GCA_964495775.1 uncultured Thermoplasmatales archaeon
TCCATCAAAAATCAATTTTTGCCCAACCAATACATTTCCATATATAATTTTTCCATCAGGCGTTTTCATATAAATTTGTCTTCCTGTTTCAAAATCCAATATTTTAAATTTTGCATCCACTCTTGCATGGACACTCGGAATGAGTAAGCATAGCAGAATGAATGAAATCACAATTTTTTTCATGTAGCTATAGAAAGCAACAGTTTAAAATACTATCGGATATAAGGATATGGAAGAATTTCTTAATCTTAAGGTTAAAGATGTAATGCAGCATAGAGTTTGGGACTTGCCCTTAGTTGAAGAAAATGCAGATATAAAATTTGTTTTGGTAATATTGACGACTCGCGGATATGTCTGGGTTGTGAATAATGCAAAAGAGTTGTTGTTGAAAGGAGTGATAACAGAGCATGATGCATTGGATTTGTTTGCTGATTTTAATGATGACTGGAAAGCAAAAGATTTGATGAAGAGAAATGTAATTTATTGTACAAAAGAGGAAAGTGTTGCAGATGTAATAAATAAAATAAAGAAAAATAAAGTTAGGAGGATGCCGGTTTTGGAAAATGGAAAATTAATAGGTGAAATAACTCTCCGCCTGCTAATTGAAAAATTTTACTCACTTCTCCTGTGAAATCATTTCTTTTTCATCTATTAAACGGCAGGCAACATGATATACTTCACTTATGTCAAATTCTTTTGGATACTCAGCCATGAATTTATCTACTATCTTTCTTACTGTTGGTTTTTTTATTCTTTTCATTATTTTTCTCAATCTTTCTTCTAAAATTTCCCTCCTCCTTAATGTATGAACGTGCTCATGTATTTCTTTTATCGCAACAAGAATTTCAAGAATAGAAAGAAATAAAACAAAACCAGAAGCAATCAGAATATTTTTTTCATTGTTTTTCCAGGCAAAATAAAATATATCTGCATCTATAACGAGAACGATGAAAGGGAGTATCAGAACCAATTTTTCTATTTTAGTAGCTTTAAGAATTTCGGAAAATACGCCTCTTATTAGTCTATGTCTCATCACTGGTATAGATTTATAGGTTAAATTTCTTTTTCCTCTCCCCTTGCCAAAGCTGTAAAATGTTGTATTCCTTCTCTGGGCCCTCTCACAAAAAGTATATCTCCTGCCCTGATTACAGTATTTTTATCTGCACCATAAATCCATTTCTTTCCTCTTTTTATTGCAATCACCCACATTCCTGTATGGGATGCAAGTTTCATATCCCCCAGCTTTTTATCCTTAAGAACAGAGTTGGGACTCACCTCTACTCTAATTAGAACTTCATCAGATTCCAAAATGCTCTCCCTTACAATAGGATGGAGTTCAATATCTCTAAGCTCCACATCTGCTATATCACGAGCAGCATCAGCAATGGCTTCGGAGCAGGTGCCGAGTTGTATTATGGCAATTGCTTCATTTACTTCCAGCTCCCCAGCTTTTGCATCCTTTATTGCAAGCTTCTGCAATTCTTCATTTAAATTATCGATATAGTCCTCAAGCTCATAGACTTCTTTTGCAATTTCTTTGTTATCATAGATTACTGATGAATACGCCAAATCAACCATAAGCTCTGCTTTTTCTTTTAATTCCAGCAAGAGTTCCTGTGCTTCCTGCTCACTCATTCCAACACCTCAACCTCTCCTTTTAATAGTTTGTTTAGCTCTTCTATTCCTTCTTCTGGACCAACACAAATCAAAATATCTCCTTCCTTTAATTCCACCTCTCCCTTTGGACCATAAATCCATTTGCTTCCTCTTCTTATTGCCAAAATTCTCACTCCAGTTTCAGATGAAATTTTTAACTCACCTATTTTCTTTCCTATTGCTTTTGACTCATAACTCACTGTCATTTTTCTTATTATCTCATCTGATTCCTTTATTAAGCGGGGTAAAATTGGATGTGTCAGCTTATAGGATAAAATTTTGACTATATCTCCTGCAGCATTTGATATTTTTTCTGCAGCCTGCGCTATCTGCAAAATCCCCGCCATCTTTTCCGCATCTTCAACAGTTCTTGCAGCGAGCATTGCCATTATTCTTATTTGATAGTTCAGCTTGTCCATTCTTACTTCCAAATATCTTACCTCCTCCGCTATTTCCTGGCTGTTAAAAAGTATGGCAGAATAAGCTAAATCTACAATAAGCTCACAAATATTTTTCATTTCTTTAAGCAATTCTCTTATACTTGTAGGCTGATATTCTATTTCTTCAAATTCTGCTTTCTTCCACCGAGGAACTTTCATTTGCAGTTAATATATCCATGGTTATTTAAAAATGTTTGGTAAAAGTGAATTGAATTGACTCGTAGATAATCTTACATCCTGAGCTATATACCATTACAGTTTGTATAAATGTTCTTAGTATAACCTC
>CAZBXJ010000193.1:0-2379 GCA_964495775.1 uncultured Thermoplasmatales archaeon
TATGGACCGGACGGGATTTGAACCCGTGACCTCCACCATGCCAAGGTGGCGATCTTCCGCTGATCTACCGGCCCTATTATGTATATCCATATATTCATAAAAGTTTTGTTAAGCAAATTTGATTATTTTTCTTTTAGCTTTTCCATGGCTTCATTGATTAAAGATTGCTGAGAATAAAATTCCACCTCGCCATCAATCAATTTGCCTTCCGCTACAAGGGAATAAACTGCAAAAACTGGCTCAACTTTTGGCTTTGCATAAACCCGCAAATTGTAACCATCTTTTTCATTTTCTTTAACAAGCACTTTTATGTCTGCATCAGTATTTTTTATGAAAACAAACTTTTTGAATTCATTTGCATATTTTTGAGTTAAATTTTCATCATACTTCCATCCCTTTGTCACCAATTCTGGATAATCTCTGACAGGCTTAAAATCTTCAAAAGTCTCTATTGATGGATCCTCATAAGCTGGCACATCAATCTGGAATGTTGGCAAATAAATGTGCTCCCAGTCATTCCAGTCATATGGTAAGCCATTGCTTCCGTCAGAATAATCAAAAAGATAGCTTCTATTCTCAGAATAAAACCATGGTTTGTTATAGATATACTGATAATTCATCACGCTGTAGTATTTTTCTAAATAGGCGTTATATTCATCATCTGGCATGCTTGGATACCTATCATAAACTCTTCTGCTAACCAAATCTATACCTGGAAATAAGCCTGGCATTAAGCCCAAGGAGTGTCCCAACTCATGCAAAATCGCTTTTGCGAGCATAACTCTTAGTTCTCTTGGAGTAAAAGCAATTCTTGTTATCATTGAATTGAAATCATTACTAACATAAATTGCATCAAATCTGTTGTATTTGACAGGAGTAATGAATCCTCCTCCATCCTGCCTTACGCCAACCACAACATATCTAAAAACACCTTTTCTTTCATCTGGAAAATTATGTTTATAAAAAGCAAGTAATTGCTTTCCAAGTATATCATCCAGATTTGCCTGATATGGAAGTAGCTCTCCACCTCCATTTGGATAGGCATTCCATCCATCATCAATATAAACATTTATTCCATGTCTTGCAAATCTTTCAATAATCATCTGCTGGCTCTCTTTATAAAATATGTGAGGCAAATCAAATATTCCTTTTCTTTCCATTCCATCAGTTTCAATATATATGTCTGGCTGGAAAGGATTTGCAAAATAATCTCTTAGCATATATTCTTCAATATTTTCAATTCCATCTATATCTGGATCAAGTTTATCATGCTCATTATAGGTAAATGGATCATAGCCAAATCTCCATTCCCAATCTGTTGGAATTCCGTCATTGTCTGGATCAAGCTTACTATCATCTACAGCTGGATCTGTTCCAAGAATGTTTACTTCCACCCAATAAGGAATTCCATCATGGTCATAATCAGCTTGATATAAGTTAAACCAAACTTCATAATTTTTGCCGAGATAATGTCCCATTCCATCTTTATCCATAAAATAGTCATCTCCATTCCATCTACCAGTTCTATAATCATACTTTAATTCAATTCTTTCCTTTTCTACTTCCTTTACATTTCTACCAAATAATCCAGTTGGCACTAGCTCAACAATTGAAATTACAACCTTGGAGCTTTCTTTTTCCTCTTCAACATCAAATACCATTGAACTTTCATAGCCTAGGGTATCCCACGTGGTATATACACCTGTTTCTCCAACATTTCCTTTTGAACTCCCCTTTTTGCCATCAACTTCAATTACATAATAAAAAGATGGTGGATTCCTCCAATCCAAGCTATAACTAAGCATTTTATCCATTAAGCCTCTATTCCTTATTCTCAAAATTTCAACAAACAATGCCTGATTTTCCATTGGGCTAATTCTGTCATCAATAATCTTTTCCTCCTTTTTTTCTACAGGTGCCTTTTGAAATTGTAAAAGTGCTGCAAGAATAAGAATAATAATGATTATTATTCCTATTGCCACCTTTTCCCTTTTAACCAGCATTATATGAATAAACATCCCTATTTTTATAGGTTATGATGCAAGTTTGTGATACTGCTAAGAAATTCTTGAAAGTTAAATAAAAATGATACTATTGGATTGCATGAAAGAGAATTGCCATAGCAACAATCATTTCATTTTGATTTCTTAATATTAAATTTGAAAAGAAGGCCGCCATAGATAAGTCTCTATATGCAATAATATAGCATTTAACACCATTTCAGTTGAATGGAAGCTAAAAAATAAAACTAACTCTCTTCCAACCCCTTTTTCACCATTTCCTTTGCTTCTTTTTTTGCTTCATCAATTTTATTTATTTCTATGCCAGCCTGTCCTATTGTTTTTCTTCCTCCGCCACCCCTGCCAAATTTATTTCCTA
>CAZBXJ010000194.1:0-2347 GCA_964495775.1 uncultured Thermoplasmatales archaeon
CATTTTTCGATATTTTTAATAACGAGTTACGCCAAAAATAGTTAGCCTTTTATATGAGAAAGGCTAATCTGCATCTGCCTTTTCTTAGGCAAAAACAGGATTTAAAGGATATTGCCTTAATTTTAACATTACCTGATGAGAATTACAATTGTAACTGGCTTTATTTTGCTTATTATCTCTGCTATTCTTTTCAATTACAATTGATATTAGCAAAAATTTGGAAAGAGCTATATTTCCCATATATTCATTTCATCCAGTTCTTTTTCTTACAATCCAAAGAATGCAATTGCATCAATGATTTATATATCATTTTATATTTCATTTTTTAATGGCAACAATTATTGAAAAAATATTTGAGATGCATAGTAATGATAAAGTGGAAGTTGGTGAAACAATATGGCTTAATGTTGATTTAAGGACTGCGAGAGATTTTGCTGGAGCGCAAGTTGTCAAAAACTTACTGGAAAATTATGATGGTGATTATGTTAATGATGTATCAAAAACATTTTTTACTTTTGACTGCAATGCTCCAGCCAATACCATAGGATATGCAAACAATCAACAGATATGCAGAAAATTTGCGAGGGAGAACGGAATAAAAGTTTTTGATGTGAATCGTGGTATCGGAAGTCATGTTGTTATGGAAGAAGGCTTAGCCTATCCAGGTATAACAGCAGTAGGAACAGACAGCCATTTTAATATACTTGGTTCAATAGGAGCATTTGGACAGGGAATGGGGGATGTTGATATAGCATTTGTTTTTAAAACTGGAAAAACATGGTTTGAAGTTCCTCCTACAGTAAAAGTTAATTTTATAGGAATGCCAGATTCAAATTGGACAGCCAAGGATTTAGCTTTGTTTTGCGTTAAGGAATTAAAAAGAAAAGTTCTTGGTAAGGCAATAGAATTTTATGGAGAAATTGTAGAAAAGTTAAGCTTAGCTGGAAGAATAACACTTGCTTCAATGGTTACAGAAATGGGAGGAATAATTGGCTTTATCCCTCCAAATGAAGAAGTAATTAAATTTTGCAAAGAGAGAGCCAAAAAAGAAATAAAACCAGTTTATGCTGACAAAGATGCAAATTATGAAATGGAAATAGATTTGGATGTTAGTGATCTTGAACCTCTGGTGGCACTGCCTGGCAGTCCTGCTAATGTTAAAAAAGTTAGTGAGTTGCCAAGTATAGAAGTAAATAGCGTTTTTGTTGGCTCATGCACCAATGGAAGATTTGAGGATATGCAAACTGTTGCTGAAATTTTGAATGGCAGGAAAATAGCTGAAAATGTAATGATGAAAATTGTTCCAGCTACTCGCCAAGTATGGCAGGAAATGCTTGAAAAGCAGGTAATAAAAACTCTATTTGATGCTGGTGCAATTATAAGTCATGCTGCATGCGGTGGATGTGCTTCTGGTCAGTTAGGGATGACCGGCAAGGGAGAAGTTCAGGTTTCTACAAGCAACAGGAATTTTAGAGGGAAGCAGGGAGATGGAGATACTTACTTGGCTTCTCCTGCAACAGCAGCAGCAAGCGCAGTGGCAGGATATATAACGGGGGTGGATGATTTATGAAAGTTGCTGGAAGAGTATGGGTTTTGGAAAAGGATGGGAAGCTTATTGACGATATTGATACCGATATGATTTATCACAATAAATACTTGCATATTATTGATAAAAAAGAAATGGCAAAATATGCTTTCAGCAATCTGGAGGGCTGGCAAGATTTTCCGGAGAAAGCTAAAAAAGGTGATATTATCATTGCTGGAGAAAATTTTGGATGCGGCTCATCTCGCCAGCATGCAGTAGATTGCTTCATAGCTTTGGGGATAGAGGCAATAATAGCGAAGTCATTTGGAGCAATTTACAAAAGAAATGCAATTAATTCCGGATTGGCTGTTTTAGAATGCAAGGAAATTGATAAAGCTGGATTGAAAAATGGTGATGTTATAGAAGTGGATTTCCTAACAGGAGATATTTTAAAAGATGGAAAGCTTGTTGCAAAAGCAAAGCCAATGTCAAAAGTTCAGGCAGAGATATACAAAGCAGGAAATTTGTTTGAATATGCAAAGAAAATAAAATGAAAAGCTTCCAAACTAATGATGAAAATGAAAGTTATTTGGAATCTGCAGATTACTCTAATTTTTGCCTACAATCTTTGCAAATTTCAACGTTTACATGCAGGAAATTTCTTATAATTTGAGACACTGCATCTATTTCCATGTCCAAATCCATTTCGTCCCCTCCCATTCTTAGTAATGATTTTGTTATATAATACCTTTTCTAAATTTTTTAGGCGGCAGATGCAGATTTACCGTTTTTAAATCTGCATTTTGTTATTGCGAAAGCTTA
>CAZBXJ010000195.1:0-2337 GCA_964495775.1 uncultured Thermoplasmatales archaeon
TGCCCCATTGCTCTATGGCATCTTTAATGAAATATTTTATTTTCTCTGCATCATCTCTTCCTTGGGTTGCAAAATACTTGCCTCCATATATATCATCCAAGCTAACAATTATTGTTTTTATTCCATATTTTTCCTTATGCTCCTTTAATGGTTGCAATTGCTCAACCCATTTGCTTGGAGCAATGATAACCAAATCATATTCATCTTTGTTGAATAATGGCTGAGAAGGCAATTTGTAATCAATGGAAATGCTGAAATCTTTTGCATATAAAACTTCATTTCTTATAGCATTGTATTTTATTGGATAGAGATAAATGTTTAAGAAAACAACATGCTTTCCATCTTTTATTCCCATTCCTATGCTATAATCATACCATTTATCTGGATAAAATTCATCCCTGCCATAAATTTCTCCTTCTTTTATTTCATATTTGCATTCCATGTTCAATGGAATAGCTGGTGGAGCTGGCTGTATTTTTTTGCTGAGCTTTATTTTTTCAATTTTCTTTGCCTCAATGCTCATTCCATTTATTTTTGTTCCAGCAGGATATGTATATGTCTTTACATAATATGGTAATATAGGATAGCCTTCTTGGTGCATATACAAAGCATTTTCAAGCTGTAAAATGCAGTAGTTGTTGGCATCGACTTCTTTAATTTCCTTTATTTCCAATGTTGTTTCAACCGCTCTTTCCTCTTTTGCATTTAAATTGTTTATTATTCCAACAACGGGACTAACTAAAATCAGGGCTATAAACAAAATTTGCAACTTCATATTTCTAAAAACAAAAGCATTAAAAAACATTACCACAAAATATTTATTTATCAAAGCCTATCTCTCCCTGATTAAAATGAGGAAGATCGATGCTTTGCTTGTAGGGCTTGCTGTTGCGCTGGTTTTGTTTTTGAATACTTACTTTAATGCGACATCAGGAATAGCAATAAATAAAGAGGGAAAAGAATTAGAGGATAAATTCTATCTTGCTGGTCCAGACCCGTATTATTATATGAGGCTTGTTAAAGTAACATTTGAAACAGGAAAGTATCCATATATTGGAGGAGTAAATGGAGAAAAAGATCCATTATTAAATTATCCATTGGGTGGCTCTGGTAAAAGACCGCCCCTCTATGCAATGATGACAATTGGGCTAAGCAGGATTTTTTCCATTTTTATGAATGATGTAGATGCACTCGGCTATTCAATGCAAATCATCCCTGCAATTTTTGGGGCTTTATTAGTTATTCCGGTTTATTTTATAGCATCTGTACTTTTCAATAGAAAAGCTGGAATAATTGCAACATTTATAGTCGCTTTAATTCCAATACATTTAAGCTCCGGACACGGCTCAGCTTATTCCCTATTTGACCATGACTCATTTGTTTTATTTTTAACATCTCTTACAATAATGTTTCTGGTAATGAGCCTGAAAGAAAAGAATGAAAAGAAATCGCTGGTATATGCATGCTTTGCTGGCTTGTCCATTTTTGCCATGACAACAACATGGGTGAGCAGTCATTACATATATGCACTGGTAGCATTATATGGAGTCGTTCAAATGATTGTAGATATTTTCACAAAGAAAATTAATGTAAGAATTGTTAAAATAATTCTTACAGCATTAATCTTTGGCTACATACTTTCATATCCAATATTCTGGCTCAGATGGGGATTGAGGCCGGGGGTGCATTTCTACATAATTTTAGGCATAGCATTATTCAGCTTGATTTATCTGTGGATAGGGAAGAAAAACTTGCCATGGCTTCTTTCCATTCCATTGTTAATTGCATTGGGAGGAATTGTACTAACTTTCCTATACTTTATAAAAGATACAACAAACCCTTACTTATTGGGCTTTAAACAATTTGCAAATATTGTTTTTGGCAAGGGAGTTTATGCAAAGAAAGTTTCATTAACAATTGCTGAAGCTTCTCGTTTTGACTTAAGCAGGACTGTAATGTCCTTTGGTCCAGCTATTTTCTGGATCGGATGGCTTGGCTTTTTCTTGCTTCTCTACAAATATTATAAGGAAGGCAAATTCAAAAAAGATTATTATTTGGCGGTTATTATCTGGTTTTTGGTAGAGGTATGGCTTCTCTCAACCGCAGGAAGATTCATAAATGACTTGGTTCCTCTCATGGCTATATTTTCTGGAGCATTTTTATGGTTCTGCATAGAAAAGATAGGATTTGCTTCAATGGCTAAATCCATTAGAAGTATAGGAGGATTCAGAGGAATAAGAAAAGCTGTTAAAACTAGACATGTTGCTGGAGCCTTCATCTTAGCATTCTTTGTTATTCTGCCAAATAGCTGGCTTGCTTTTGATGCATCATTACCAT
>CAZBXJ010000196.1:0-2316 GCA_964495775.1 uncultured Thermoplasmatales archaeon
AATTCTTCTTTACTTCTATTATGAGGCACAAAAAAGAATGAAGGCACGATAAAAAAGATTTTTTGCTACATTACTGTGTAAAAAAATGCTATTGTAACACCCATAAAAGGATCTATTTCTAAATGAAAATGATTGTCGTTACGTCTACCTTCCTGCGACAACAGCCAACAGTAGCTGTTTTTTCATTTGTTCATGAGCTTATTCTCATCTTAATATTTTTAAACAGTTACAACATGCACTTTCATGGTTGAAGTAAAGGAATTTGAAGGATTGCGCCCCAAAAATCCAGAGGAATTTTGTACAAAACCATATGATGTAATTAGCGAAGAAGAAGCTGAAGAGCTCAGAAAAAATCCCAATTCTGCTATACACATAATTTTGCCTGTTGGAGAAGGGGATGAAAAATATGAAAATGCAAGACAGGAATTTGAAAGATTGAAGAAAAATATGGTTAAAGATGAGCCAAGCATTTATTTATACAAGGAAGGTGATGAAGAGTTTAGCCACAGAGGGTTCATTTTATGTGCATCTTTGGAAGATTATGAAAAAGGACTAATAAAGAAGCATGAGGAAACAAGGGAGAAACCTCTACAAGATAGGATAAAGCACATTGAAGCTGTTAAAGCAAATACTGGCTTAGTATGGACTGTTTTCAAAAGAAACGATGAAATAAAGAAGTTAATGGATGAAATAATGAATGAAAAGCCAGTGTATGATTTTGAAAAGTATGAAAATAGACATATTTTGTGGAAAATAAACGATGAAGAAAAAATAAACAAAATAAAGGAACTTTTTAAGGATATACCGCTTTACATTGCAGATGGCCACCACAGAATTGCTGCTGCGTGGCATTACTGGAAAAAATATGATGGTGGGGAAGCAAAATATGTTATGATTTTTGCTGCTAGTGATGATGAAGTAAGAATTTTGCCTTACAATAGAGTTATAAGAAAAATAGAAAATGAAAATTTTATTGAAGAAATAAAAAAAGAATTTTATGTTGAGGAAATGACAGAAATAAGAGAGCCTGAAAAACATGAAATTCAAATGTATTACAAAAAGAAATGGTGGAAGTTGGTGCCGAAAGAAATTCCAAATGGCATAGTTGATTCCTTAGATGTTAGCATTCTACAGAAAAAAATACTTGAGCCCATACTCGGTATAAAAGATATAAGAAAGGATCCAAACATTTTCTTTGTTGGCGGAAAAGTTTCAAGGGAAGAATATGAAAGATTGGTTGATGAAGAAGGAAATGCAGCAGTGTTCTATTTGCACCCAACAAGTATTGAGGAGCTGGAAGCTGTTGCGGATGCAGGCTTAAGCATGCCACCGAAATCAACATGGTTTGATCCAAAACTACTTACTGGCTTGGTGTTTCATCTTCTTGAATAATTTCTTCATCCTCCTTCCTCCAAGGCGGAGAAACAATGCATAAGAAAATTAGCTCTTCCTCGCCTAAATTTTCTATTCTTTGGAGAGAAGAAGGAGGTATATGAATAATGTCTCCTTCACCAACTATTTTTGTTTCATCATCAATATACATTTTTGCTCTTCCCTTCAATATAAAATATACTTCTGATGATGTTTTCAATTTATGTTTTAAAGTTATTTGTTTTGCCTTAACTTTAGCCAATGCCATACTGTAATTAATGTCAACGTTATCTTTCAGTGGATGCAAAATTTCTTTAAGAAAAGAACCATCTCCAGCAATTATTTCTTCAACATCTTTTACATTCTTTATGAACATAAGTAAAAATTAGCAAATCAATATAACTTTAATGTTCGCTTAAGTTAGCAAATCAGAATGAAATGGTTGTAGCTATGGTATTAAAATATACATTGCATCTATTTGCAATAAAATTCTTTAAAATAAATAATAAGGAACGAACCAAAAACACATCATTGATAAAATCAGGAAAAATATCTCTCAAAAAACTCCTGATATAATCAGCAGGATTTTGCTGCTTGCTAATTATTGGCTTGGCAAAAAGCAAAAACCACAATGTGGCTCTCTTTCCTAGGAGTTTTGTGCCCTTATGATTTTTTATCATGGATATGAGAATTCTGAGCACGATTTTACAGGCAAATCATGTTAAAAATTTGCGGAGAGGATACCTAATTGCAGATGTTATAGCATATTTAGGAGTTGAGTTAATGCCTGCTACAGCGACGAAAACGTGACGCTGACAACTATTGCAGGTTAAAACCCCCTTTTTATTAACCACTTGTAACTACTGTGTATAAGAACATTTTTAAATTAATGCTGTGTGGCACAATTCCATAACATTGAGATTCTCGTATCCACTGTTCGATTAA
>CAZBXJ010000197.1:0-2292 GCA_964495775.1 uncultured Thermoplasmatales archaeon
AGATTAATGCTACAGCAATAATTAGCAATGGCAGAGTAAATGATGGTGTGCTACCTTCCTTCAAGTTTATGGTAATTGTTGCAACGTCGCTTTCCTCACCACTTCCCATTGCTTTTAATGATATTGTTCCGGATGTTTTCGCTTTAATTTTCACCGTAAGCACTTTTTCTTCATTTGCACTCAAATTGAATGGAGATGGTAATGAAATGGTTATATTTCCTGTTTTGTTAATGATCTCGAGATTTACATCATTTACATCTGTAAGTGCTCTTACTCTAATTTCTATTTCTTTTTCCTTGTTTTTCTCAAGTGTTATTTTGGCAGGTGCTGTTATTATGAGCATATTTGTTGTGTATGTCCTCACTTCTATTTCTTTACTATATGTATTTGTTAAACCGTTATTATCTTCAACTTGCAAAACAACTGTATAAGTTCCTTCCTGTAGCCATTTATGAGTTGCATATGGTTGAGTATATTCCTCATCAAATATGCCATCGCCATTCCAGTCCCATCTGTAGAATAAAATATTACCATCTGGATCATAGCTGGCTGATGCATCAAATGAAACCTCCTCTCCTATTTTTGCATGGAGTTTATTTGCAACAAAATTTGCAACAGGTGGAGCATTTCCACCTGCGACATTCACTGTAATATATTTATATATGCTTTTCGTTGCCCCATCATTATCTTTAACTCTTAAAGTCACTTTGTATGTTCCATTCTTAGCATATGAATGGCTGATTACTTTTCCATATCCAACATTTCCATCACCGAAATCCCATGTATAATTGACTATGCTTCCATCTTTATCATAGCATTTGCTCGCATCAAATGTTATCTCCTGCCCTTCAACTGGGTTCAATGGAGAATATGTAAATTCTGCATATGGAGGAGCATTAACTACAACAACTTGTCTTGTTATGCTATCTTTGCTTCCATCTGATGCCCAAACTGTTAATGTAACATCATATGTTCCAATATTATCATATTGGTGAACTGGATTCTGTTGATTGCTTTTCGTTCCATCTCCAAAATCCCATTCCCAAGCAACCGGATTTCCTTTAGATTTGTCATAGAAATGGACTGCATCTGCTCTTGTGGGTGTTTCTGGGCTCCATGTAAAGTATGCTTCCAATTCTTCTTCTCCGCCAGCGCTTGCTTCCCATATCAATTCACCTTCTGGTGAATATTTTCTTATGCAATATTTGTGTTCTCCTCCAACTTCTTCGTAACCAACAGCAATTATGTTATCATTTCCATCTACAGCTATCCTGTTTATCTGTCCAACAACGTCATCAACTTTATCCCATAGAACGTTTCCATTCTTTGTATATTTTATTATATACCATTTTGGAATTGAATCTTCTGTTTTATATCCTGCTACGATTATGTTACCTTTTGAATCACTTGCTATACACAAACCATCATCTTTTTTATCTCCTCCCTCTATTCTCTTCCATTTTTTATTTCCATTTTCATCAAAAAGAATGGTAAGGATGTCGTAGCTTGTGTCATCCATATAAACCCAACCTGTAACAGCTATGCTTCCATCTGACAAAATAACAGCATCTGAAGCAGCACAAGAATATTTATCCTGTTCATAGTAAATTTTTGCCCATTCTACATTTAACTGGCTATCATATTTCACCACACAGTATTTATTTATGTCTTGTTTCCCAACGCTTCCTACAACAACAACTGTATCATCTTTAACATCAATTCCAAAAGCAGCATCTATTTCATTATCAAAAATATGCTCTTTCTCAATCTCCAGATTATTTGGATTTACCTTTATGGTCCAGAAATCAATATTTGTTAGATTTTTACCAACCAATGTGAAAGACATCCCTGTAGCATAAATGTAGCCATCATCTCCTACAGCAATATCATTGAGAATATCTGTAAATCCTTTATTGTATGTTTTATCTATAATTTTATTTCCATTTTTGTCATACTTAACAATCATGTAATCTGTTAATGGCAAAGGTATGCCTGCAACCTCTTTTCCTGTTGCTCCTCCTGCATAAATATAGCCATTTGAATCAATAGCAACAGCTTTTCCTACATTCAAAACATCTGCATCATAATCCTGTTGCCATTTCAATATACCATCACTTCCGTATTTTTCTACTCTCATTACATATTTATCTTGACTTACTTCATGCTGTCCAACAACAATAACATCTCCATTTGAATCAATAGCAACTCCATAAGCTTCATCACTGGCTTGTAATTCAGCTGGTTTGACATATGGCATATAAGAAAACATAAGCAACATAGCTAGCAGTATTG
>CAZBXJ010000198.1:0-2272 GCA_964495775.1 uncultured Thermoplasmatales archaeon
TGAAAAATTGATAGAAGAAACACTCCAAATAGAGTTGCCAAAATCTAAAAAGAAAAGACGATTCATTAGAATGTCTGTTAAATATTTCATAGGTTATGATGTACTAACTGTGAAACTGTTGAAAAGAATTATTGAAAATGCAACAGATCCTTGGTTTGTATATTTGCATTTAATGGATACTCATTTGCCTTATGAACCAAAAACTTTCCCACTAATTGCAATCATTAGATATCTTGTTTTTTACAAAAATTGGAAGGAAAAAATGCAAAAAACATGGGTGGGAAAAAAGGGATTCAGTAATAGGGAATTAAAGATGCTAAAGAAATATTATATAAGGGCTATGAAAGATGCAGAGAAACAAATTAAAAAATGCATATCCCTACTGAATGAAAGGAAAACGGTGTTCGTCATTACTGCCGATCATGGAGAAAATCTCGGAGAGCATGGAAAGGTTGGTCATCAGTTTAGTTTTCATGACACATTGCTCCATGTCCCCTTGGTGATATATGCACCATTTATCGAGGCAAAAAAAGTTGATACACTTTTCGAAACAAAAGATATTTTTTACTTGCTACAAGATATTGCAGAAAAACACATTAAAAATTTTTATAAGAAAGATTATATTTTGGGCGATAGTAGGGAAATAGAAAGCGTATTTGAAAAGCTTAAAAAGTTGAATCCAAATCTTTCTAAGGGTGGAAAATTTCTACGAACAAATAAAGTAAAATATATAAGATATTTGAACGGGAAGGAAGAACTCTACGAAGTAAGTGGAGCGGAGAAAAAAATAGAGAATATAGAAGTATTGGAGAGTATGAGAATGCTACTCCAAATAAAAGAGAAAGAGATAAAATGTAAGTATATTAAAGGATTGCTGAAATGAGATAAATAAAGTTCTCATCTTAGGTGTGCCTGAGCATGACTTTAGTTGGAGTATTGAGTTTGAAAAACTAAAAACAGAGGAATTTGCTGTTTGGAGGAGATAAATTGAAAATAAAAGGAATATCTATTGAAAATACCAAAGAAAGCATTCAATATTTTGGCATATCACAATCCATATTCAAATTGCCATTTAGACTCTTAATGGTGATTCTGCAATATATGTGTATGAAGATTGTGTATTCCTTCGTGAAAAAAGAAAAAAAAACCAAAATAGTTATTGGGTTTTCAAATACATATTATACAGGCAATCCTCGTGCTGTATTTGAATATATGATGCGATATCCAGATAAATATGATGTTTTTTGGGTTGCAAAAAATAGGTGTACTATAAAAGAGATTAAGAAAGCGGGAGGTAAAGTATTTTACATATATGGTCTGTTGGGGATATCATATTTTCTAAGAGCCGATGTATGGGTGCTGGCACATACAGGAATAGGAAATATCCCTTTTCTACCCCACAGAAATTATAAGTTGGTGCAACTTTGGCATGGAATCGGGCCTAAAGGGATCAATCACACCAAAAAAGACTATGAGGCACATGATTTGTGGTGTGTATCATCCGAGTTTTCTAAAGAGCGGCATATCACATTATGGGGTGCACCCTCCACAAAGCTGCGTGTAACAGGATTTGCACGTATGGACAAGCTTCTCGAATATTTAAAGGTGGCAAGAGAAACATTATTGGAGGAAATGGGAATAAAGAATGGTGAAAAAATAATCTTATATGCTCCTACTTTTGATGTTGGATTGTGGCCTTGGGGGGATCCATATGAAGAATTCGAAAAATTTTGTAAGTTTTGCAAAAAAAACAATCTAATTTTGATTTTAAGACTGCATCCCTTAGCAAAAATAAATAAAAGAAAATTAAAAAAACTGGTGAAAATTTACGAGAATGTTTATTGGTTGGATATGCCAAAAGAGCCAGATACAATGAAGTTGTTAGCTGTAGCAGATATTTTAATTACGGATTGGTCCTCTATATATACCGACTATTTTTTGACGAAAAGGCCAATTATTTACTTGGAGGTTAACAAAGATTTTTACACTAAAGCAAGAGGGAAACCAGAGATTCCTCCAGAGTTTAGGGCAGGTGAAATAGCTCATAATAGCGAAGAATTTTATAAAGCATTGAACACTGTTTTAAAAGAAGGGAACAGACATGCAGAAAAACAAGAAAAATTATTGAAAATCATTCATGGAAATGTAGATGGAAAAGCATCAGAAAGGGTAGCAAAGGTGATTGAAGAATTGTTGCATTAGAGTTGTTAATTTATATACTTCCGATATTCTCCGCCTCTCTATCCATTATATCTTTTATAGAGGTCATTGG
>CAZBXJ010000199.1:0-2262 GCA_964495775.1 uncultured Thermoplasmatales archaeon
TACAATGAAAAGGAAAGCCGCCTTAGTGATTTTCTTCCATGTAACAATAGCCAATGGCAACCATTTCTTTCATTTTTTCGACGAACCGTAAAAAATTATTTCATAGGATGAAATCCATGATAAAAATTGAGATGTTGCCATAAAACGGAAAAATAGCTACAATTCTATTTTTTCTGCTTTTTTATATGATTTGTAGTTAAAAACGGGACCATCAATGCATGTATAATATTCTCCTCCCACAATGCAATGCCCGCACTTGCCAATGCCACATTTCATTCTCCTTTCTATTGATAAATAAATTTTCTCATCTTCTATACCATTTTTCTTGAGCTGTTTTATTACTGGTTTGAACATTGCAGGCGGTCCGCAAATTAAAGCATATTCATTTCCTTTTAAGTTTGCTTCATCAATATAATCACTTACATATCCCTCCCTTTCTCCTCCCTTTTCATAAACATCAATAACATTTGCTTTTTCTCCCCATTCTTTTAACTCATCTCTAAATAACATATCTAAGGGCTCTCTTACTCCATATAAAATTGTTAATGAATTGCAAAAATTATTGTGCAATGCTTCCTTTATGAAGCTTCTCAGAGGCAAAATTCCTAAACCTCCTGCAATAACAACAACATCTTTTCCTTTCAGCTCCTCCATCGGAAATCCATTGCCAAATGGTCCTCTATAGCCAACAACATCTCCTTCATTGAGTTTAAAAAGCTGGGAAGTTACCTTACCTATCTTTTTAATGCATATCTCAAAATATTCTTTTTCATGAGGAGCAGAGCATATGGAAACAGGAAACTCACCTATCCCTGCCAGCGAAATTTTAACAAATTGTCCTGGAATAAAATCTATATCTGCCTTTATTCTGAAAAGCTTCTTTTCATATGGAAATTCCTTACAATCCACAATCTCAGCTTTCCTTGGAAGATAATGATTCATCAATTTGGAATTAAAAAGGAGTATATATTTTTATAATGCATAGAGAAATTGGTTGTTAAGCAATTTCCCATAGCAACCTTTCTTTTCATACATAAAAATTTAATATGATTAGTATCTATACTTTCATGGGCAAAGGATACGGATATGGAAAAGTAATTCTTTTCAATGAACACTTCGTTGTCTATGGCATACCTGCCATTGCTTCAGCAATAGATAAAAAGACAGTTGCAGAAGTTAAAAAATGCAAAGGAAAAGATTTCATCATACATGATAACAGAGATGCCACTCCCGGCTATAAGGAGGAAAAGCTCGAGCAACAAAAGGAATCAATTATAAGGATAAAAAAGGCAATGGGCATTGAGGATTGCATTGAAATATGGCTCCATGGCGATTTAAAGGCGGCAAGCGGGATAGGGGCAAGCGCAGCAAGCTGTGCAGCAATAGCGAGGGCAATAGCAGATGAATTTGGAATGAATTTGAGTGATGAGGAAATAAATGAAATTGCATATGAAGGGGAGAAAGCTTATCATGGGAACCCATCTGGTATAGACAATACATGTGCTGTTTTTGGTGGCTTAGTGTGGTTTATTAAGGGAAAGGGAATGGAAAGGTTAAAGATAGAAAAGCCAGTAGAAATTGTTATGGGCGACACCGGCATAGTTGCAAATACAAAAAAGGCTGTTGCTGGCGTGAGGGAAAGAAAAGAGAGATATAAGGAAAAATATGATAAGATATTCAAAGAAGCTGAAAAGCTGGCTTACGAGGCAAGAAATGCACTGCTCGAAATGGATTGGAAGAGTGTTGGAGAGCTTATGAACAAAAATCATAAGCTTTTGCAGGAAATAGAGGTATCATGCAAGGAGCTTGATTTTCTGGTTGAAGTGGCTTTAGAAAATGGAGCATATGGAGCGAAGATGACAGGAGGGGGTTTGGGAGGCTATATGGTTGCTTTAACTCCTGGAAAAGAATTGCAGGAGAAAGTTGCTAAAGCTATTGAAAAAGAGGGATTTTATGCTTTAAGAACCAAGATTGGAATATGAAGTGCGCATATTGTAATAAGGAAATTAAGGAAGAAGAGGCGTTGTTTAAAGAGGGTAAATACTGGCATCGCGATTGCTTAAGGCAATGGTTAAGGAAAAAAGGTTGCTAACACTCTCGCTCCATAATTATCTATAAAGCACTCATAAATCTCAAATTTAGAGAGAAGTTTCTTCATTTCCGGGCTATATAAAGCGAAAATTGAATTTCCAAGCATTGCCATCGATGCCCTTCCAATTTTATTTGCTTCATTCAGGATTTTTTTCATTTTCTCATTAGCTA
>CAZBXJ010000200.1:0-2170 GCA_964495775.1 uncultured Thermoplasmatales archaeon
TTCTTCCTCAGCCTCTTCTTCTGGAACTATTTTATTTACAAGTTTTGAAAAAAGCTGAACCAAAGTATCCAAATCTTTTCTTATATTTTTTATTTCCTCAGCAATTTCCATATGTTTAAAGAATAATGTTTGTATTTAAATTTATTGGGAAATGAAAGTGAGAAACAAGATGTTGTAGTATAAGCTGCAGTGCATATGGCGAGAAAGTGATTGCTTCTGTTTTCCACTTTCACACGCTTCATTTATTGAAATGTTAAAGCTACTATAGTTACATCCATAAAATTTTATGGGCCCGGCCGGATTTGAACCGGCGACCATCTGGTTATGAGCCAGACGCTCCACCTGGCTAAGCTACGGGCCCTAAAAAAGAAAATATCCACAATATAAAAAATTTGTCAAATGAATTTGCTTTTTTGAATAGCAACATCGATGACATCTTAAAGCCTAAAATTTCAGCAATAGACAAAAGATAGGAAGTGTAAATAAAGCCGCTGGCTTAGTTCCATCTATTTGCAACTTTGGAGGCAAAGTTTATTACGACATAACAAAACAAATACCATCAAAAAGTTTTATTACACCGAAATATTTCTGCATGTGAAAAAAATTTTGTTGATGGGAAATCCAAATGTTGGTAAAAGCGTCGTCTTTGCTAGGCTAACAGGAGCTAAAGTCATAGCATCGAATTATCCCGGCACTACAGTTGACTTTTACAAAGGAAAAATAAAGATTGGAGGAGAAACTTATGAACTGATAGATGCTCCTGGAACCTATTCTCTTGAACCGTCTAACAAAGCTGAGGAAGTGGCAAAAAAATTGCTTGAGGAGGCAGATATAGTTATAAATGTTGTTGATGCAACAAATCTTGAAAGAAACTTGTATCTAACTTTGCAATTGCTGGAAGCAAAAAAGCCAATGATAGTCGCTTTAAATTTATGGGATGAGGCAAAGCATCTGGGCATTGAAATAGATGTGGAAAAGCTTGAAAAAGAGCTTGGTGTGCCTGTTGTGCCTACCGTAGCTTTAACAGGAGAAGGAATCAAAAAATTGGTGGAAAGGATAAAGGAGGCAAAAGAAGGCAAATTAAAGCTTGGAGAAGCTGAAAGATGGGCAAAAATTGGAGAAATTGTCAAAAAAGTTGAAAAAATAAGCCACCGCCACCATACTTGGAAAGACTTGTTGGCGGAGATAACAATAAAGCCGTCAACAGGCATTCCTATTGCAGTAATTATTCTAACATTCTGTTTTGTAGTTGTAAGATTTATTGGAGAAGGAATTGCAAATTTAATTTCCCCGCTTTTTGATGCATATCTTCCACTGCTTCAAAGACTTGCAGATTTTTTAGGAGATAACGTTTTAAGAGATATCCTGATTGGACAGCTTATTGATGGAAAAGTTTCATTTGAAGAATCTATGGGGCTTTTATCAACAGCTTTATATGTTCCTTTTGGGGTTGTTTTGCCATATATAATTGCCTTTTATGTTGTTTTGTCTATCCTTGAAGATACTGGTTATTTACCTAGATTAGCTACATTAGCTGACAATATATTCCACCGTTTAGGAATGCATGGCTATGGCATAATAACTGTTTTTTTGGGCTTAGGATGCAATGTTCCGGGAGCAATGGCAACAAGAAGCTTGGAAACAAGAAAACAAAGATTCATTTCTGCAACTCTTTTAGCAATAGCTGTTCCATGCATGGCGCAAATTGCAATGATTTTTGGAGCATTAGGTGATTATGGAATAAAATATATTGCCATGGTTTTCATTACTCTGGCTACTTTATATTTCGTTATGGGGTTGATTTTGAATAGATTTGTAAAAGGAGAGAGTCCAGAAATTTTTATGGAAATTCCTCCTTACAGAAAACCTTCTTTGGCGGCGATAGCCAAAAAAACATGGATGCGGATTCAATGGTTTTTAAGGGATGCAATTCCATGGCTTTTCTTTGGAGTATTTATCATCAATATTCTTTATGCATTGCATATTCTTGATTTTATAGGCAATCTTCTCTCCCCTATCATTGTTGGATGGTTTGGATTGAAAAAGGAAGCTGCTGTTGCTTTAATAGCCGGGTTCTTAAGAAAAGATTTGGCAGTTGGTATGCTTTTGCCATTGCAAATGACAGCGAAACAGCTTGTAATTGCCATAACAATTTTAGCTATTTATTTCC
>CAZBXJ010000201.1:0-2167 GCA_964495775.1 uncultured Thermoplasmatales archaeon
AACTCGGCATATCGGAAAGAACAATCAGAAAATATTTAAAAAAACTGCATGAAGAAGGCTTTATTCAAAGGAAGGTGGATGAAAGTGAAAGACTTAGATATATCTACAGAGCTGTTTCATTGCAGGAAGCATGGAAACTGGTAAGGAAGAGAATAGAAAATATAATGGATGAAATCTCGCGGGTTATTGCAAAGAGTTTTAACTAATTAGTTGCTAAAAATTAACTTTCCGTTGCTTCCAGCTTTTTAATAAGCTCCTTCTTTTTCTCTCCTTCTAAAGCATGCTCCAAAACTTCTTTAAGTGTTGAAACAGGAACAATTTCTATTTTGTTTTTATATTCCTCCTCTATCAGCACATCCTGCATATTTGCTTTTGGAATGAGAACTTTCTTTATTCCTGCTCTTGCTGCAGCCTCAATTTTTGCTGTTATTCCTCCTACTGGCAAAACAGTTCCATGAATGCTTAATGAGCCAGTCATTGCGACATCCTGTCTAACTGGAACTCTTTCCATGGCAGATATTACTGCTGTTGCTACTGATATTGAAGCAGAATCTCCCTCCACACCTTCATAAGTTCCTATAAATTGAATATGAATATCCTTGGCAGATATATCTTCCCCCATGTATTTTTTGAGTATAGCAGATACATTTTGAACAGCTTCTCTTGCAATTATGCCCAGCTTTCCAGTTGCTATTACTTTTCCCTCTGCTTTTGAACCAGCAGGCGTAACCTCTGCCACAATAGGCAAAATCAAGCCAGAATACTCACTTAAAGAAGGATCTGCAGACATTACAGCCAATCCATTTACAGTTCCAATCTTTACTCCTTCTGTTTCAAAATATTTGTATGCCTTTTTCCTTTCAATATATCTATCTGCCACCTGTTGCTCTAAGCTTCTCGCAATTTTCTTTGCTTTTAATACATGCTCAGCTGTAACTATGTCTTTGCCCTCACTTCTTGCAATATCTCCAGCTACCCTTACTAGCCCTCCAAGCTCGCGAAGCCTCAATGATAACTTCCCTTTTTGCCCCGCTCTTCTCTGCGCCTCTCTTATTATCTCTGCCACCGCCTTCTTATCAAAGTGGGGTATCCTTCCATCTTTTGCTACTTCCTGAGCTACAAATCTAACAAGCTTTTTCCTATTTTCTTCATTATCATCCATTACATTATTCATATAAACTTCATATCCATATCCTCTTATCCTGCTCCTCAATGCAGGATGCATTCCAGCAACAGCATCCAAATTGCCAGCACAAACTAAAATGAAGTCACAAGGCACAGGCTCAGTTTTAACCATGGCTCCAGCGCTCCTTTCAGACTGTCCAGTAATAGAAAACTTTTTCTCCTGTATTGCTGTAAGCAAATGCTGCTGAGAAGGCAAACTCAATGTATTGATTTCATCTATGTAAAGAACTCCTTTATGAGCCCTGTGTATGGCTCCAGCCTCCACTCTCAAATGAGGAGGCGTTTCAAGCCCGCCAGCTTGGAAAGGATCATGGCGCACATCGCCCAGCAAAGCTCCAGAATGGGCGGCGGTGGCATCGATGAATGGAGGGGGGTCATTTTTGTCATGGGCTACAAGCAACTTTGGAATATTTGCTTCCTCTCTCCTTTGAATAATGCTTCCTCTCCCTGCAATTAAATAAATCATTGCCCCCGCTATTAATCCAAATAAGGCAAGCATTAAATCTCCTGTAAAAATAGCACCCATTATAGAAATCATTATTATAAAAGCGACAATTGTTGTTACAATTTGAGCCTGTTGTTGCTCCCTTTTTCTTGCTTCAATTTTCATTCTTTCAACAATCTCTTTTCCTTTGCCGGCGGGAACAACTCTTATTTTAGGAGTGTTAGGGTCATCGGGATTAGGATAAACTAAAATATCTTCCAACTCTTCCTTAGGCAAAAATTCTGTCATTGCTCTTGCGAGCATTGATTTTCCTGTGCCAGGCTCACCAATAAGCATAACATGCCTTTTTTGCTTTGCTGCCTGCCTAACTACTTCAACAGCATGATCTTGCCCAATAACTTGATCTATTAACAGTTTTGGAATTTCTATGTCTGCTGTTGTCTTGAAATCTTGCTTTTCAATCCATTCATCTATGGTAGGCAGGCTCATTTCCTTTATAACATATCGCTGTGTATAAAAACCTTGCCAATTGATTTT
>CAZBXJ010000202.1:0-2154 GCA_964495775.1 uncultured Thermoplasmatales archaeon
ATTTGGTATAGTTGCCATCCTAGCTATTGCTTCCCTGCTTTTTAGTTGTCTTAGCTTTTCAAATTCAACTCCCTTATCTATGCATTCCCTCATGAGATGATAGAATTTAAGCATGATTCTGAGCATCTCATATTGTTTCTTATGTGGGCAGTAGGTATCGACTTCATGATATGCATTTTGCTGTAGAAAATCCTCTCTTATTATGCGAGCACCTTCTAAAACAACTCTATCTGCTGGGGGCAAAGCATCTGGGCCAACAAGCCTTATAATTTCCTGCAATTCCTCCTCTTTTTGCAATAATGCCATTGCCTCATTTCTCAACTGTAGCCAATCTTTTCCAACATTCTTTTCCCACCATTCTTTAACTCTATCTAAATATAAGGAATAAGAGCGAAGCCAGTTTACAGCTGGGAAGTGGCGACGGTCAGCCAAATCAGAATCTAAAGCCCAGAATACTTTTACAATACGCAATGTATTCTGTGTTACGGGCTCAGAAAAGTCTCCTCCTGGTGGAGAAACAGCTCCTACAATGGAAATTGAACCTTCCCTATCTTTACTTCCGAGCACCTTTACTCTTCCCGCCCTTTCATAAAATTCTGCGAGGCGTGATGCCAAATAAGCTGGATATCCTTCTTCTCCAGGCATTTCTTCCAGCCTTCCTGAAATCTCTCTCAAAGCTTCAGCCCATCTTGAAGTAGAGTCTGCCATTAAAGCAACATCATATCCCATATCCCTGTAATACTCTGCCAAAGTAATTCCAGTATATATGGAAGCTTCTCTTGCTGCTACCGGCATGTTGGAAGTGTTAGCTATTAAAATTGTTCTTTCCATTAATGGGTGCCCTGTCTTGGGATCCTTCAACTTTGGGAAATCTCTAAGCACTTCCGTCATTTCATTGCCTCGCTCCCCACATCCTATATAAACAACTATATCTGCATCACTCCATCTTGCCAGCTGATGCTGAGATACAGTTTTTCCTGTTCCAAAGCCTCCTGGAATTGCACCTGTTCCTCCTTTTGCCATAGGGAAAAATGTGTCAAAGACTCGTTGCCCTGTTATTAATGGAACTATAGGAGGCAATTTTTCTTTGAATGGGCGAGCTTTTCTTACGGGCCATTTTTGAAGCATGCAAACTTCCTTTTTACTCCCATTTATCTTTATTGTAGCTATTGCTTCCTCAACAGTAAATTTTCCTTCTTCAATGCTTTCAACAACACCTTTTTCTATATCTAATGGAACCATTATACGATGCTCAATAATTGGCGTTTCTTTAACAACACCCAAAATATCTCCTTTCTGAACTTTTTCTCCTTCTTTAACAGTTGGTATAAATTCCCATTTTTTCTTTCTATCTATAGCATTAATTTCTATACCCCTCTGTATAAAATCTCCAACCTTATCCATAATTTTTGGCAACGGTCTTTGAATACCATCATAAATAGAAGCAAGCAAACCAGGAGCAAGCTCCACAGCCAGAGGCATGCCAGTATTTATAACTTCTTCTCCCGGCTTCAACCCAGTTGTATCTTCATAAACCTGTATTGTTGCTTTATCTTCTTTAAGCTCAATAATTTCTCCTACAAGTCTTTCTTCTCCTACTTTAACCAAATCATACATTTTTGCTCCTTTCATTCCCTTTGCTTTCACTACAGGACCAGCAACACTTATTATTTTTCCTTTCATTTTATCCCTCTATTTCTACTCCAACAGCCCTAACAATCATCTTTCTAATTGAATCCTCCATTTCCACTTTCTTCTTTCCAGGAATTTCAACAACAATTGGAGAATTTTTTAAAAGCCTGTGTTGATAAATTTTATATTCAATTTTTCTTGCATATTCATAAGTTATTAAAAGAATAGCAACTTCCCTATCTTTTACAAATTCATCAAAATCATCTATGCTGGAAGAGCTTTTTGTTATGCCAGCTAACTTAAATAATGCAATTGTATCCTCATCACCAATTAAAGCCATCTTCATTCAATCACCAGCACCTTTTTTGCTTCTTCCTGCATTTCTTCTCCAACTGCCTTTATTACCGCCATTAAATTCCTTGCTTCAAATTCTTTTTCAACTATAAATCTTATGCCTGGCCCAATATTTAATGTAAATTCATTTGCTATTTCATTTGCCACCTTTAGCAAATGTTTATCCAA
>CAZBXJ010000203.1:0-2149 GCA_964495775.1 uncultured Thermoplasmatales archaeon
AGATTTGTTGTTATTACTGGCTTAGCAAAAGAATAAGCTAATAAAACCACGCCTGATGTGGTTATGCTTGTATATGGTAAAACAACAACATCGCATGCATTAAAATAAATCTGCACATTTTCATCTGGAATGAATTTATCAACAACTATCAAATTTTCTAATTCTTTTTCTTTCTTTTTCAAATAAGTTGCTACTTCCTCACTTTTTCTTTTTCCGGCTATTATGCCAATATAATCATTTTCCAGCTTTTCCATGGCGTCTGCAAACAATTCCATTCCTTTATATTTCCTTATCATTCCAAAACATAATAAAATCTTTTTATTTACTGGTATGCCAAGCTTCTTTCTTGCCTCTTCTTTACTAATTTCATTTGGATAAGCGTCGAAAATTGGATGGTAAATAACCTCTATATTCTCTGGCTCAACATTTAATATTTTTTTCAAATTTTCCAAATTTATTTTGTAATGAATAAATTTATAATCTGCATTCTTGTAAAACCATCTTGCCATCTCAACATCTCCTTTTCTTCTTTCATGTGGCAAAATGTTATGAATCGTCCATACTATCTTATATCCCAATTTTTTGGAAAATTTGACAAAAAGTTTCATTAGCCAGAAAAATGGAAATATATAAAGCCAGTGGACATGAATAATCCTGTATCCTTTAAATTTCAAGAAAAATATTTTGAGGAAATTTATGGGCGTTGAATAATGAAATGGCTTTAACAAAGTAACTTCTACACCTTCTTTTTCTAATTCTTCCTTTAGCCTCAAAATATATTCGTGATTATGAGGAATCATTATAACCTTTGCTTTCACCATATTTTCTTCCTCGTTAAGGCAACCATAACTCCATATGCATATGAGACATGCACTATAGGAATTAAAGCTAATGCATATAAAAATAATTTTTTATCATTGAATTTTTTGCTTAAGCGAGCTGACTCAAAGAGTATCATAAATGAATATGAAATTCCAGCTAAGAAAAGTAAAACAAGAAAGAAATTCATCAAATTGAATAATAAGCAAAATGAAAAGAAAAGCATGAATGCAAGCAAAGCATAAGCAGGCCATAAATAAATGTGGCTTGTTACGCCGTGCATGCCATGCTTTTTTATTATTGCCACCTTCGCCTTAGCCCATTTATATATTTGGTTGGCAAAATGGTGAATATGTTGTTTCCTATAATGAATAACTTTTATAGAAGGAGAGTAAAAAAGCTTGTAGCCAGCTTTCACAATCCTGAAATTCAGCTCTAAATCCTGCCCTTTAACAAAGCTTTCATCAAACATTCCAACCTTATCAAAAATTTCTTTTTTAAGGCAGAGATTGCAAGTTGGTATATGCTCCACATATCTCTCTTTTTCCATCATTGCATGTTGTGTAGAAGGATTTAATCTCCCTCCTCTTGCTAAGGGAGATGTCATTACTAGACCAATTGCCTTTGCTTTATCCTCGCTTTCTTCTGGCAGTAAATCTACTCCTCCCACTCCTACAGCTCCGCTTTTTTCAAAAGCTTTTTTAATATTCTTAAGCCAATCTTTGCTTGCTACAGCATCTCCATCTATGAATGCAATTGCCTCACCCTTGGCTTCTCTTATTCCAATATTTCTTCCTGCAGCAGCATTTTTCTTTTCATTTCTCAAAAGCTTAAAATTATATTTTTTCTGCAATTCTTTTAGCAATTCATAGGTGCCATCATTGCTCATTCCATCTACAACAATAACTTCATAATCCTCATAATCTTGATTAAACAAAGATTCAATGCATTCCTCGATATGCTCTCTTTCATTTCTTACTGCAACAACTACCGAGATGAACACACTGGAAATCCTCAAAACATTAATAAATATTCCTTTATTCCGCCAAAGCTAAAAATTAATGAAATGAGATGTTGCTATGCTCTTAATGATAACAATTTTTCATTTCTTTTAAGAAAACTCAAATTGAAAAGAAACTATGAATATATTGCTATAAATTCCCCTCATGCAATAAGCCAAGCATCTTTTCTTTGTGAGAAATAGCCAATGCTTGGCTATTTTTCATTTCAATTACAATCATGGCAAAAATTAAAAAATGGCTCCATATATCCAAATAAGCTCCCGTAGTGTAGCCCGGCCAATCATTTCGGCCTCTCGAGCCGAAGACCC
>CAZBXJ010000204.1:0-2125 GCA_964495775.1 uncultured Thermoplasmatales archaeon
ACAACATCTGCCATTTCAATAAGCTTTTGTGGGGCTTTTCTTCCAGTAAGCACAATATGCGTCTCTCCTCTTTTTTCTAAAAGTTTCAAAACACTTTCCAAGCTTATTAGTTTGAAATGCAAAGCAACATTTATTTCATCCAAAATTAGTATGAATGGCTTTTTCTCAAGCAACTCTTCAGCTTTTTCAATAGCCATTTTTGCCAATTTTTTATCTTCTTCAGTAGCTTCAAAAACGAATTCCTTCCTTCCAAACTGGTAAATTTCCATTCCATTAACCCTTGCCTTTATCTCCCCATATTCTCCACTTTTCATAAACTGGACAATTGCAACCTTTTTTCCATGACCAACAGCTCTTAAAGCCATCCCAAAAGCAGATGTTGTCTTTCCTTTTCCATCTCCTGTCAAAACAAAAATTTTACCTTTCATTTCTTCAAAAATTTCCTTATTTTTTCTAATCCTCCCTTACTTACAGCATTTGCTATTTCCTCCATGGAAGCTTTTTTCAATTCCTCCAAGCTTGTTATTCCTGTTTTAAACAAAGCTTCAGCATCTTCTTTGCTTACAACTTTCATCAATTCCTTTATTTTTTCTTCCTTATGCAAATAATTTTCTATTGCCTTATGCAACCCTTCCGCCGCCAAATTGCTACAATGCATTTTTATTGGAGGAAGACCTTCCAGTGCATCAGCAATATCTTTTTTACTTATTTTCATTGCCTCCTCCAATGTTTTTCCTTTTGCTAACTCGCTAAGCATAGAAGATGTTGCTATTGCAGCTGCGCATCCCAGAGTTTCCCATCCTATTTTTTCTATCCTTCCATCCTTAACTTTAATGTAAATATGCATAACATCTCCACAAACTGGATTGCCTACTCTGCCTACAGCATCTGCATCCTTAAGCTTTCCTTTATTGCGAGGATTTAAAAAATGGTCCATTAGTTTTTTTGAATACATTTTATCCCAGCATTTTCTCAGTTATAATTTTTAGAGATTTTGGTATTTTAATTACATCTCCCAAAGCAGTTGCTATTATTTTGGCAGCGCCATTTTCATAAGCATTATCAACAAGCCTTTGTGTAACGATGCCATCAAATACAATAATTTTTGGCTTTTCTTTTGCCATCTCTTCTATTATTTTTCCTGTTTCAACTCTCTTTATTTCCTCGCCTTTTTCATTCAGAAAGATGGCTTGATGTTTTCCTTTTACTTCTTCCAGCAATTCCTTGTATTTATCATATTCTCCTCCTTTCTTTTTCTCCTTTTTCCATCCCATCTGTTCCATGTATTGTTCCGCCGGCACTTTATTTTTCAATGCCTTCATTATAAGCTTATAAGAAAGCTCTTCCACCTCTCTTGTCGGAGGAGCTCTTGCAACAAAGTCTATATCTGCTACCTGAAGCAACTCTCTTAAAACAAGCTCTCCACCTCTATCTCCATCCACAAAAGCTGTGGCTATCTTTTCATTGCATAAATCAATGATTGTTTTTGGTATGCTTGTTCCTTCTACAGCTATGGCATTTTTAATTCCATGCCTCAGTAAATTTATAACATCATTTCTCCCTTCAACAATTATAATTGCATCACTTTTCTCAATATTTGGTCCAGCAGGCAGGCGCTCCGGCCCATAGTATATAATTTCCTCAACCTGCACCGACTGCCTCACTTCCTCTGCCAAATCTGGCAGTTCTTCCTTACTCTGCTTAATCATTTCCTGGAGTATTTCTTTTGCTCTCTCAACAAGCCTCTTTCTCTTTGCAATCCTTATATCCTCGACCTTCTCCACTTTTATCTCCGCCTTGCATGGACCTATTCTATCAACACTTTCTATTCCTGCTGCAATTATAGCTGTTTCTACTTTTTCTAATGCTGATGTTAGTGTAAGCTCACCCTCGCTTTTCCCACCGCTCTGCTTTATCTCTACTTCAATTCTTCCTATCCTTGCTGATTTCTGCAAATCCCTCAAATCAAGCTCATCACCCATCAAACCTTCTGTTTGTCCAAATATAGCTCCAATTACATCTGATTTATCAACTACCCCATCTACCTTTATTTTTGCTTTTATCAGATATTTTGCCGCTGAAGGATCTAATGACAATGACATCACCTCCTATATGAATGAATGCT
>CAZBXJ010000205.1:0-2098 GCA_964495775.1 uncultured Thermoplasmatales archaeon
ATCACTAGAAGAAAAAATCAATGCCCTAGATAATGCAAAACCACATACTTTTTGTAACAGAGCGATTCACAATGCGTATATTTTCAAGAAAGAGGAGGAAGCTTTCCAGAAAGCCGTACAAAGAGAAAAGGTACAAGAATTTACAAAAGATAGATTGAAACGAACTAAGTACTTCAAACTTTTAGCTTTTTGTAATAAATAATGACATGAGTAGAAAGAAATTTTTAGGAATGTGTTTAATAAGATTTCATTTCCATCTATATCCCGCGCTATTTCTTTTATGATGATGCTTCCTTTAACAACGCTCCCAATTTTGGCTCTGTAATTTCTATGAAAGGCTTGTAGTTGTAAAAGACCAAAAATTTCGATGGAAATTTAAATGATATAATATTGTGTTTAGCACAGAGGAGAAGTAAAAGAGTAAAAATTTCATGTGATTTATTTCTGTGCAAAATTTAAATACAAGATTTCCATACCTTACCAATGTTAGAGGGAAGATGCATAAGTTGCGGTAGAGGGCTGGTTGAGGAGGGTTGCACTCAATTTCCCTGTCCAGAATGTGGTTATATAATAAAGAGATGCAATATTTGTAGGAGTCAGTCTGCAAAGTATAAATGTCCAGAATGTGGATTTGAGGGGCCGTGATAAAATGGGAAAAGTAGGATTGAAAATTAGGGTAATGCCTTCGGGCATAGATGTGGATATGGAAAAACTGAAGGAAGAGATAACAAAAACACTTCCAGATTATGCACAGCTTGTAAATGCGGAAATTAAGCCAGTTGCTTTTGGATTGAAGGCATTGATTCTGCAAATAATAATGCCAGACCAAAGTCCAGATGAGCTCATTGAAAAAATAAAAAGTATAGAAAATGTGGAAAATGTGGAAGTGGAGGATTTAAGCCTGATTTAATTAATGCTTATTCAAAGATCCATTTTAGTATTGCCATCTGTGCCCACAGCCTATTTTCTGCTTCATCAAAAATAACAGATTGCTTGCCATGGGCAACTTCCTTTGTAACTTCATAGCCATAATAGGCTGGCAAACAGTGCATGAATATGGCGTCTGGCTTTGCCTTAGCCATTATATTTGCATCTACAGTATATCCATGAAATGTCTTTATTCTCTCTTCCTTCTCCGCCTCATCCCCCATTGAAACCCATGTATCCGTAACAACAATGTCTGCATCTTTAGAAGCATTCTCATTTATCTCTTCAATTTCTACTTCCCCTCCAAGTTCCTTCGCCTTATTTACATAATATTCCTTGGGCCAGTATTTGCGTGGAGAGACAATTTTTATTTTTATTCCAGCTATTGCACATCCTAACAGCAAGGAATGAGCCATGTTATTATCTCCATCTCCAAAATAAACTAATTTCAGTCCCCTCAATTTTCCCTTCTTTTCTTTTATTGTCATTAAATCTGCGATAATTTGACAAGGATGTTCTTCATCATCCAGTCCATTTATTACCGGTATGCTGGCATATTTTGCTAATTCCTTCATATTTTCATGACTAAATGCCCTATACATGATAACATCAACATATCTACTCAGCACCTTTGCAGTATCTTCTATTGTTTCTCCTCTTCCAAGCTGAATGTCATTTTTGCTCAAAAAAATGGCATGCCCTCCAAGTTTTTGCATCGCCACCTCAAAAGAAACTCTTGTTCTTGTGCTTGATTTTTCAAAAATCATTGCCATTACTTTTCCTTTCATAAATTGGCTATAATTCCCTTTCTTCATTTCAATGGCATCATCTATAATTTTTTCTAAATCATCCTTAACATCCAACATGGATATCAAATTTTTTTTCATGCACCCTTAATGAAAAAAATGAATATAAAATTTTACAGTAAGCTGTTGCAATAAATGCCATAGCTATAAGCTATGGTGCTGTTAACTTAACTAAATTTTTCGATAAAAATATGCACCCCACCCCATTGATTTCATTTTGAGGTGAATAAAATGAAAGGGGATGGGGTGCAATTATTAAAATACTTACTGAAAGAAAAATCTATCGTTATTAGAGAAAGAACCTGTTGAGATAATGTTATAAGTGTTTCCCTTTATCTCTGCAGATTTTCATTAAGAGATGTTGC
>CAZBXJ010000206.1:0-2076 GCA_964495775.1 uncultured Thermoplasmatales archaeon
AGACGTGTGCTCTTCCGATCTCACATAAGAAACAATATGAGATGCTCAGGATAATGCTTAAATTCTACCATCTCATGAGAGAATGCATAGATAAAGGCATAGAATTTGAAAAGTTAAGGCAGTTAAAGAGCAGAGAGGCAATAGCAAGAATGGCAACCATACCAAATGAAGAATATGAAGAAAAATTCAAAGAAATAGAAAAGGAAATGGAAAAAGAATTTGAACAACTAATGAAGAAAAAGTAAGAAGAAAAATTTAATATTTCCTCATATTTTTTGATTGGGCAGGGGTAGCCAAGCCAGGCCAAAGGCGCAGGCTTGAGGGGCCTGTCCCGAAGGGGTTCGCGAGTTCGAATCTCGCCCCCTGCACTATTTTCATCAAGGCAGAAAGGTTTATTCCCATATGACGATATCTCCAAAATGTTATATACCATTTCCCGAATAATTTCAACGGGGTAAAATGTTAAATTACCGAAAATTTTACCGAAAATTAAAAGAGGAAATAGTCCAGAGAAATAAAAACTTACTCATAGCGGAATCGCCTCAATAAACGAAGATAAAAGGTTCTTTTACAATCCTCATCAAACAGAAACTCGATTTTTGTTTAAATCTACGAAAAAACGCCCATTTTATACCAACTATTTTTCAGCCATATCCCCACAACATTTGTTATCAATATGCAAAGTATAATAAATGGATTCGCAATTAATTTTTGGTGAGTTTATGATTGATGTGTGGGATGTAATAGTAATTGGAGGGGGGCCTGCTGGATTGACAACTGCTATCATGTGTAGTGATCGCCATTTAAATACGCTTGTGCTGGAAGGAGGTACATGGGGAGGATTGCCAGCAACAATGTATCCGAGTAAAATAATTCCAAACTATCCTGGCTTTCCAGATGGCATAACCGGCATAGAGCTAGTGAGAAGATGGATAAAACACACAAAAGAAAGCGAATTTGTAACAATGAAAAGGGAAAGAGTAATAGATATTGAAGATTATGAGAAAATTAAAAAGGTCAAAACAGAAGAAGGAGAGTATATGGGCAAGACAATAGTAATAGCAACAGGAACAAGACCAAGAGAACTTGGCATTCCAGGAGAAGCAAAGTTTAACAAAGGGGATAAAGGTGTATATTATTTCGCAACACATCGTGAAAAGTTCATTGGACAAAAATGCCTTGTCGTTGGAGGAGGAGATACTGCCGTAGATGCTGCTTTGGATTTACTTGATTTAGCAGATGAGATTACAATCATACATAGAAGAGATAGGTTCAGAGCTTTAGATGATAACGTAAAGAAAATGGAGGAAAGCGGAAAAATCAACATAAAACTTAATACAGAACTTAAGGAGATAAGAGGAAGCGATAAGGTGGAGGAAGCTGTACTCTACAACAATAAGACAGGTGAGGAAGAGGTAATTAAAGTTGATAAAATAATTATTGCTGTAGGTCTTAAGCCAAACATTGAGCTTTTCCAGAAGATAGGTGTGAAAACAGATGACAGAGGTTACATAATAACAGATAACAGGCAGAGAACAAATGTAAAAGGCGTTTTCGCAGTTGGAGATGTTGTCCAAGGTGCCTTCCGCCTGCTCATTGTGGGTGCTGCTCACGGCGCAATAGCGGCGCAGAAAATCTATGAGTATATAAGGAAACCGTACTGGGCTGGAGAAGACGAGAGGTAGTTCTGCCCTCTACAATTTTTTATATTCTGATTGAGGAATTATTTTCTTCCACAACATGGCGAAATTCTCCCTTATTTAGCGTTGAATCAGTTTATAATTCAATTTTTTTAGATAAACTATTCAATTCGAATATTAACTTGTTCAACATGCTCAAAATGTGGTTTTGTACATTCTTATATTAGCTCGTGGCATATTGTCCTTTTCATCAGTGCTAAAATTTAAACTTCTTAATTCAAGAAATAAATAAATTTACAAAAAAACGGAGAAGCTATTTAAGAAATATCGAGAGACCATACACCATTTAAATTATGCATAATTAATTTTTTATAATGTTTTTTATTTAAATTTAAAAATTGGGGTGAAAATGAAGAAAATTTTAGCAATAGGAATA
>CAZBXJ010000207.1:0-2067 GCA_964495775.1 uncultured Thermoplasmatales archaeon
ACCTATTTAAAGCTAGGGCCTCACAGCTTAAAGTATATTATAAAGTGATGGAAATGGCCACAGATTTTATTGTCAAAATAATTCATAGAGCTATGAAGGAAAAAAACATTAATTTAATATTTTTAGCCGAAGATTTAGGAGATGTTCATGGACCATTTTGTTCACCTAAAACATTCTGTGAAAAAATTTTACCGTTTATAAAACGAGTTATAAGAGAAGTCAAATCCCATAATGGTTACTTACTTTTACATTGTGATGGAAACATCAATCCTATTCTAGGCTATCTTGTAGATGCAGGCATCGATGCTTATCATCCAGTAGAGCGAAAAGCAGGTATGAATCTTAAAGAAGTAAAAGAACGCTACGGGGATAAAATATGCTTAATTGGAAACGTTGACGCATCTACTACTTTGCCATTTGGTTCTTCAGAAGAAATTGCTAAACAAGTTGATGAATGCCTTAGAATAGCCGCTCCAGGTGGAGGGTATATATTAGCATCAGATCACTCAATTCATCCAGGCATACCCGGGGAGAAAGCAAAGTTGTTATTCAAAATTGCAAAGAAAAAATCAACATATCCTTTTAGAAGGATCCTAAACAATATTTGAAAAGAAAAATCTAGTAAAAACTAAACGATTTTTAATGGATATTTTCCAAATTTTTTGAATGTTTTTAACATGGTCTCAGCATTCTTTATAGGAACATCAATACTTATTTCTCCCCAAGACACTAATCCCCCATCAAAGCATCCTAACATCTTAATTATATATCTAATATGCTTCTCTATTTCTGCAGGCGAACCATATGGTAGTAGATACTGCCTATCTATATCAGCTAAAAAACAAATTTTTCCTCCAAATCTTTCCGATAGAAGATCTATGCCTATGAGTTTCACTTGGATATTTAATGCGTCCACACCTATTTCTATGAGATCTGGTATTATATCTATTATATGCCCATCGCTATGGAAAAATACATGCTTATTTTTTTTATGAACCTTATCAAACATCTTCTTATAATATGGTTTAAAGTATTTACGCCAAAGTTCAGGTTTAATCATAAGTCCCTTTTGTGTGCCCCAATCATCAAGAAAGTAGACGCCATCAATATCTAACTCGACCCATCTCATTATAACTTTCATCTTATATTTGTAAATCTTATCGAGAAGTATAATTAGCTCCCTACGACCTAGGATTATATCCATCAAGGTATTTGTGAAACCTCTAATCCAATGCAGTCTTTCAAAGAAATTTTCAGAGTCGCCTAGAAGATACTTATCATGAGGTATTTTAGCAATAGTTTTTTCGACGGCGTCAAAATTTATAACCTCGGATGGCTCTGGGGTTTGATAATTTTCTATAACTTCTAATGGGACGTTTTCTAATGGATGTTTGATAATCCTGCCAAGTAGGCCAGGTTGAACATTTTTCCACACACAACCCCACTTATCTCTATATATTCCTTCATCATAAGCTCTCCAATACTCAGATGTGTATCCTAAATCACCAAAGTCTCTCGGATATTTAAAAAATAATTTCAGTATTTTTTCGCGATTTCTCCTTAAGGCTCCAGGCAAACAATAGCATCCATTAGGAACTACATCAGGACCTTCAAACTCTATAGCTCTGTAAACTCGTTCACGAGCATCCATAAATTTTTTAGTAAGTATTTGTTGCATAAATATTTTTTCTTAGACTATTTCATTACAAGCTATTTGGTAGTTCTCAATGTTGACATATGTAAACTTCAGTTTTCTTGATGAAAACTTAATTAATAGTTTTATTCTAGAGAATGAGAAAAACTAGAAGAACTCTATTTCTTCCAATCTTCCAATAAAGAAAAGAATATTTTATATAAAAATATTTTAAATAGATCTGACAGTAATATTTTAAAACCTGATCCAAAAATAATGCCTAAAGTAATCAAGGTGGCAACGATGGAAAAAAACATTCATTTGCTAAACGTAGAGAAATTAAATGCGTACTATATACTTAAGGCGGCTATTATAAAGGCAGTAGAAGATGTAAGTTTTTATGTAAATAAGAATGAAATCTTTGGCATTGCAGG
>CAZBXJ010000208.1:0-2056 GCA_964495775.1 uncultured Thermoplasmatales archaeon
TTTCCATATCTTACTTTATAAGCAATCATCATGACAGCAATAATTGTTTTTCCCAAGCCAGTTGGTAAAACAACCAAGGAGTTTCTATTTTTAACTGATTCAAAAATATTCATCTGATATTCTCTTTTAACAATTTTAAAAGGCTTTATATTTTCCATTTCAACAAATTCAACAAATTCCATTATCGTTAAGAAAAGATTTTTTGCTTAAATACTTTATACCCCTTAGCCATATTAAATAGATGATGAGGTTTGCTAGAGCTGATTGATGATGAATAGCAAGCCTTCTGATTTTCTTATTTTTATATAATGACTCCATTTTCTGAAAAAGCATGAAAAATGGAAGAAATTTCTTTTTCTTGAAAGTAGCGAAGGTAAGAGATGTTGTAAAGCCTCTTTCCTTATAAAAAATGAGGAAATTTGTATCATGGACACATTTTTTCCACATTTTCCTTAGCTTTTCCATCAATAAATCTTTATACGAAATTTTTATTTCACTTTATGCTGGAGAATTTAGAGCCTAAGGTTGTTTGGAGATTTTTTGAAGAGATATGCAAGATACCTCGTTGTTCAAAACATGAGGAAAAAATTGCAGAATATATTATAAGTGTAGCTGAGAAAAATGGCTTGGAATGGCAGAAAGATGATGTAGGAAATGTTGTAGTAAGGAAAAAAGCAAATGGATACGAGAATGCACCAATGGTAACATTACAATGCCATATGGATATGGTTTGCGAGAAAAACAAGGATGTTGAGCATGACTTTAGCAAAGATCCTATTAAGCCATATATAGATGGAGAATGGGTAAAGGCAAGGGGAACAACATTAGGGGCGGATAATGGTATAGGAGTGGCTATGTGCCTTGCTTTAATGGAAAGTGATGTAAAGCATGGACCTTTAGAATTTTTATTTACAGTAGATGAAGAAACTGGTTTAACAGGTGCTTTCGGACTCAAAAAGGAATTTGTTAAAGGGCAACTACTTATAAATTTAGATAGCGAGGATTTTGGAGTGATATACATAGGATGTGCAGGAGGAGGAAATTCAACAATAAAATTGCCATTGAAATTTGTAGATGCTAACAAGGAAGGATTAAGGATAATGGTGAAAGGACTGAGGGGGGGTCATTCAGGAATAGAAATTGATAAAGGAAGAGCTAACGCCATTAAATTGCTGGCTAGGATTCTTTACAATATAAATGCAAAAATTGGTAAGATAGAAGGAGGAGACAAACATAATGCAATTCCAAGAGAAGCTTTTGCAGAAGTAATAGTGGAAAATATGGAAGAGGCGGAAAAGAAAATAAGGGAAACGGAAGAAATATTCAAAAATGAATATTCTGCAACTGAGCCAAATTTGAAGGTGGAGATAGAGAAATGCAATGTTGCAAAAGTACTTACAGATGATGTGAATGAAAGGCTCATAAAGCTTCTTATGGCTCTGCCGCATGGTGTGCTTGCGATGAGCCAGGAAGTAAAGGATTTGGTGGAAACTTCTACAAATCTTGCAACTATAAGAATGGATGGAGAAGCAACTATTGTAATGAGCTCCAGAAGTTCAGTAAATTCTGCTTTAGATGCTGTTATGCAGAGTATAAGATGTTTAGCAGAGTTGGCTGGAGCAAAAGTTGAAGAAGGGAGCAAATATCCAGGATGGAAACCGAATTTGAAATCAAGATTATTGCAGATTGCTTCAGATGCTTTTAAGGAGTTGTACGGAAAGGAGCCAGAGAAAAAAGCAATTCATGCTGGACTGGAAACGGGAGTGATAGGAGAGATAACTGGAATAAAAGAGATAATATCTATTGGACCACAAATTGAACATCCTCACAGCCCAGATGAAAGAGTGCATATAGAAAGCGTTGATAAATTCTGGAAATATTTGCTATATCTGCTGGAAAAAATAGCTAAAGAATGGTAAAGAAAACTTTTCTTCCTTACTTTTTATTTTTACTAATAATCTTACCTTATCCTCCAAAAGTAGAGAGAACAACGAGCCCTTTTATTTTAAATAAACCTCCAAAAGAAACTTATATGGTTGAAATGAGAGATGGCATT
>CAZBXJ010000209.1:0-2044 GCA_964495775.1 uncultured Thermoplasmatales archaeon
CAACTCCATGCAGAATAGAGATTATACAAAAGCCAACATAATAGATTAATTTTTTCCTTTTCAAAAAAGTTTTTATATATTCCAAGATTAAAAGCAGGAGGTGTTAGTATTCAAGAAATATTAATATTCTCATCAGTAGTAACAGCAGGTATTTCTCTTCTCCTGTTCATAATTTCTGCAGTATCATATACAAGGCTCAAAGAAATAAAACTGCTATTTATTTCTATAGCCTTTTTTATATTTTTTCTTAAAGGAATAATCGCTTTATTGCTGGAAATAGCAACTTCATTAATACTATTTGATTTTCTTATTATATTGCTCCTTTATTTATCTATAGTCAAAAAATGAAGGAAGATTACTTAGCTCTAGAGACTCGCAGAAAAATTTATGAGCTTATTTCAAAGTCCCCTGGATTGCATAAAAGAGAGATTGCACGAAAGCTCAACATTTCCCTTAGCACCATTGACTATCATCTGCATTATATGGAAAAGAAATCCCTAGTTATCGCAAAATTTGATGGAAAATATAAGAGATATTTTGTGGCTGAGGCTAAGCCCGAAGATAAAAGAATTTTGCCCCTCCTCCGCCAGGAAACGCCCCGCCGAATAATTTTGTTTTTGCTAGAAAAGCCGAGGGCGATTCATAAAGAAATTTGCCAGCATGTAAAAAAATCTCCTTCTACAGTTTCATTCCATTTAAAAAAGCTTATTGAAGCAGGAATTATTGAAGAAATTTCGCTTGGAAAGGAAAAGGCATATGTTGTTAAAAATCCGGAAAAAGTCATTGATTTGCTGGTTACATACAAAAGCACATTTTTAGATAGGGCTGTTGATAAATTCGTGGATACATGGTTATCTCTGGGTAAGCCCTAATTATTTTTTAAACATGTAAATGGCTGCTATAGCAATAACTAAAAAGGCAGAGAGAAAAGCCAGTGTTTTTGTTATGATATTTTCCACAATAAATTCAATGCTTAATATATGCTCGCTAAAATGAGGGATTGAAACAAGAAGAATAACTCCCTCCTGTTTTGTAGCAAGCAGATAATATTCTGGCTCTATACCATCATCATCAGGATTTAGTATATCTTCTATACCACTTGCCTCTTGCACAAACCTGCCATCAAATTTTATTTTAAATTCATCTGATAAGCAAACATTTTTTCCAAGATTTATTTTAATTATTTTTCCTCCTGCTTTTTCATCTCCATCAACTTTTAGCACCACCTTTCCTCTTTCCAGTTTTGCTGGAGTAATGGAAACATTACCAAAATATGATATGCAATCTGTTCCATTTTTAACATCATGTGAAACAATTGTTATTTCTCCTCCCAGCACTTTATTCTTTATTGCATCCTCAATATTTTCTTCTTCCTGATAAGCAAAGCTAATGAGCATTATTTCATGTGTTGTATATATTGCATTCCCATTTATTGCCAACTTACCCTTGCATAAAATCATTGCAGTGAAATTTTCTTTCTTCAACTTAATGGTATGTTCATCAACTTTTTCGATAGTGTAGTTAAGATTGCTGAAAACAATTTCATCTGCTATAATCCTTAAAAATCTTGTTGGCACATCATGCAGTTCCACCTTACATCCTGCATACTCTATTTCATAGGATGCTCCCCTAACATTAATGGCCATCAATGATTTCTCTATTTCTTCTTTTAAAAACGGGTTTCTCTCCAAAATTCTCTCAATTTCTCTTCCAAAATATTTTAAAGAAATTTCTATCGAATCGTTGTTATATATCATATCCAGAATATGTTTTCCTCCAGAATAACAGGAAATTTTCCCTTCCAATCCAGCAGGCAAATATTTGCCCATAATCTTTCCATCTTCTACCCGCACTTCCCCAATTTCAATTGCTGAAGAGAGAGGTAAGAAAATAACAGCTACTGCAAACAGAAGGAACCATCGCATAATCTTATTACCTCATATTTTATAAATGATGTCGAACAATCATCGAAGGGATAAACGCTCAAACAATCCTGCAATTAACAAGGGAAATATAACTGTTGCATCTCCTTCTATGGTAACAT
>CAZBXJ010000210.1:0-2026 GCA_964495775.1 uncultured Thermoplasmatales archaeon
ATTGGAATAAATGGTGTATCATAGGCATATTTTTCATATGTTTCCTCGCAAATTATACAATGGCAGTATAACTAGCCTGAAATGGCAAAGTCAAGTAAGCTAAAAAAGAATAAAGTTTATGGCTGAAAAGAAGAAACCGTATTCACAATCGATATATGCTTTCGGCATATAACATCATGAAAGTATATTTATGTGGAGAGAAGGGCTGTTGCCCATATGTAGAGGTAAGAGAAAATGAAGTAATAATAGGGGAAGAAGGAAATATGTGCAAACTCGCTATGGAGCAATTCAATGCTTTAAAGGAGAAAATAATCAATGGAGAGATTTAATTATCTCTTCCCATTTCTTTTTTTGTGAATCTGTTAGATTTGCTAAATAAGTTAAAGTGGGATAAAAAATATGATTTTTCTAAGGTTAGGATATGGTATGTTAGTAGAGGAGAAGCAAATGATTTATCCTGTGTTAATGGTAATGAAATAAAAAACATAGGAAAATTTCTAGAAACAAAGGATGGAGGATATATACCCATTCATAGGATAGTAAGAATAGAGTATGAGGGAAAGGAAGTATGGAAACGTTAAAGAATCTTAATATAACTTATTTCTTCAGTTTCTACTTTATTTCCTGCCTTATCATATGCAACAATTTTAAGTTTATTTGCTGAGAATGGAAACTCTTGAGGCAAGGCAACGCTATATGGCGCAACATAATCTTTCCACAATATTTCTCCATTAAGGATAAATTCTACATAATCTATGCCTGATGTATCGTCGCTTGCTTCCGCTTCGGCAGTAAACTTTCCTATAATAAATGTATTGCCAAATAATGTTGGCATTAATTTTCTGCCTGCAATATAAATGTATCCTTCTTGTGGCTCATTTAATTTTGCTGTTGGTGCTTTTGTATCTATCTTGATTGTAAAATTCTTCTCTTCCTCAACATTTCCTGCATTGTCTATGCTATAATAATAGATTTTATGGATTCCTTCAGCAGAGAAATTAAATGGCTCTGTATAAGTTTGCCAATCTCCATCATCAATTTTATAGTATGTTGCATTCACCCCTGCCAAATTATCTGTTGCATTTAATGTTATTTTGGCTTTGCTTACAATCCATCCATTGTTTCCATATGTTGCATTTATTGAATAGTTTGTTGTTGGAGAAGTGTAATCTATCTTGATTGTAAAATTCTTCTCTTCCTCAACATTTCCTGCATTGTCTATGCTATAATAATAGATTTTATGGATTCCTTCAGCAGAGAAATTAAATGGCTCTGTATAAGTTTGCCAATCTCCATCATCAATTTTATAGTATGTTGCATTCACCCCTGCCAAATTATCTGTTGCATTTAATGTTATAGTAACAGAAGTATTATACCATTCTTTTTCTTCATTTAAGCTGTGGTTAGTAATGGGGGGAGTGACATCAACTGTAACATTTACCTCATCATAATCTTCCGCTCCATCATTGTCTATGACAGTTAAATTTACAGTGTATATTCCTTCCTCTTCATATTCATGATTCACAACTTTGCCCTCTTTGCTATTCCCATCTCCAAAATCCCATATGTATCTTTCTATATGTCCATCCAAATCATAACTTAAAGAAGCATTAAAGGTGACTGATAAATTATTTACTATTCTATCTTTTCCTGCATTTGCAACAGGAGGAACATTCAGTACTGTTATGTATTTTTCTTTGTATTCCATCTGACCATACTTATCCCATACTACAAGCCTAACCAGATATGTTCCATTATCCTCATATTTATGAACTGGATTTTGTTCTGTGCTACTGCTTCCATCTCCAAAATACCATATCCAAGCTACAATATCACCAGTTGAATTATCATAAAAATGCACTTCTTCCAAATCTGTTGGTTGTAATGGCTCCCAATAAAAATCAACTGTTAGAGCATTTGCAGATGCAATGCCTACAAACAATACAATAGATAATAATGCCAACTTTCTCATATGAATCATTCCAAAATTTAATTCTGTTATTTATGCGTTTCTGTTGCCTCTGTT
>CAZBXJ010000211.1:0-2022 GCA_964495775.1 uncultured Thermoplasmatales archaeon
TGGAAAGTAAAAGATTTTTATATAAAAAATATATTTCATGCAAGGTGATTCCTTGGGAAACGTGAAACCAGCATTCGTAAAGAAGATAGCATTGGAGCTTATTGAAAAGTTTCCAGAAGAGTTCACAGATGATTTTGAAAAGAATAAAATGCTGGTAGAGAGGTTGACTACAATAAGCACGAAAAATCTACGCAACAGAGTAGCTGGATATATAACAAGACTAATGGAAGACAGAAGAAAGATAGAAGTAAAAAATGAAGAAAATTGAAAAAGCTCTGGAAGCATTAAAAAAGGGCGATTTTGTTTTAGTTTATGATGCTGATGGAAGGGAGGAAGAAACAGATTTTTTTGTAGCGGGCGAGCTTATAGAGGCAAAACATATTTTTAGAATGCGCAAAGACGGCGGAGGCTTAATTTTTATAATGCTTAGATATGAAGATGCACAAAAGTTAGGATTGCCATATTTAGCAGACGTAATTTACAAGACAGCTAATAAGTGGCCTGTTTTTAAAGAATTAATTCCAAACGATATTCCATATGATACAAAATCTTCATTTTCTATTACCATAAACCACAGGAAAACATTCACCGGAATAAGGGATGTTGACAGAGCATTAACAATAAGAGAATTCGCAAAATTAGTTAAGGAAGCAAGAAATCTTAATGACATTGAAGCTCAAAGATTATTTGGGCAGAGATTCAGAAGCCCTGGACATGTTCCAATATGCATTGCCGCCAAAAACTTATTGAAGGAAAGGCAAGGGCACACTGAGCTTGGAATAGCTTTGGCAGAGATGGCTGGGCTAAGCATAATGGCTGGTTGCGAAATGCTGGACTATGAAGTTAGTTTGAGTAAGGAAAAAGCCAAGGAATATGCAGAAAAAAATGGTTTTATATTCCTTGAAGGATATGAAATAGTGGAGGCATGGGAAAAATGGCGAGAGTAATGGCTTCAGGTGTATTTGATTTGCTCCACATTGGTCATCTTTATTATTTGGAGGAGGCAAAGAAATATGGAGATGAGTTAATTGTTGTTGTCGCCTGTGATGAAACTGTAAGGAAGAAAAAGCATGAGCCAATAATGCCAGCCGAAGAAAGGCGGAGGCTTGTAGAAGCATTGAAGCCTGTTGATAAGGCTGTTGTTGGCTACGAAGATGATTTTTTGAGGGTTGTTGAAGAAATAAAGCCAGATATTATTGCTCTGGGCTACGATCAACATTTTGAAGGATTGGAAGAAATGCTTAGGAAAAGAGGAATAAAAGCAAAAATTGTGAGATGCGGAAAATATGATGGAGATTTGAATAAAACTCGTAAAATAATTGAGAAGATAAGGAAGATGAAGGAGCTGTATAAAAATGAAGAAGATAGGCATAGTTGATACAACTTTTGCAAGATATGATATGGCAAAGGATGCAATAGATGAAATAAAAAAGAATGCCACCGGTGTAAAAATTGAAAGGTATACTGTGCCTGGCATAAAAGATTTGCCTGTTGCTGCGAAAAAACTCATTGAAGAAAGGCAGTGTGACATAGTAATGGCATTTGGAATGCCGGGGAAGGAGCCAATAGATAAACAGTGCGCCCATGAAGCTTCTTTAGGCTTAATAGCTGTCCAGCTGCTCACAAACAAACACATTATAGAGGTTTTTGTTCATGAAGATGAAGCAAAAGATGAAAAAGAATTAAAATGGCTGGCTGAAAGAAGAGCGAGAGAGCATGCATTAAATGCTTTGGCCCTACTTTTTAATCCAGAGGAGCTTACAAAAAAAGCAGGCACAGGACAAAGACAGGGATTTGAAGATGCCGGGCCGTTGCCTTGAAAATATCACTATTTGTTTTTTACTTTTCCCTTAATGAAAATATGAACAGCTGTTACAGCATCTAAAAATTAATGAATTTTGCCAGTTTTTGTGCAATTATGGTTTATTTTAGGTTGAATATTAAAAATGTGCAATAGGTTATTATTGCTTGAGAGATTCCTTTTCAACTCGCTTTTAATATTTTGGGGAATTAAGTAGTTCA
>CAZBXJ010000212.1:0-1996 GCA_964495775.1 uncultured Thermoplasmatales archaeon
ACCGAATCATTCCTTAAAAAATGTTAATATTTCCATTGGACCGTATACTCAGAATGTAAGCAATGATAGCATAACAATTGTATGGGAAACAGATGTTGCAACTTCCATTAACTATGTTGAATACTGGAATGATGAACAAAAATATGTTGCGTATGATAACACTACTTCCATTCATCATGAAATAACAATATCTCCCTCATTTTCATCTGCTACTATAGGGTATCATCTGATGGTGTTAAAAGCAAAGAGTATAGATTTAAGCTTGCAAGATACTGCTATGAAACCGGAAAATTTAGATGTATAATATATGGTGATAGCAGAGGAAAATGGGATAACTGGAAGCATGCTAAAGAAGTTGCAAGTGCAATAAATATGGAGAAGCCAGATATTGTGATACATTGCGGAGATTTGGTAGAAGATGGAAGGGAAACAGAGCAATGGGATGAATGGCTTGATTTTATGATGCCATTGATGCAAAATGCAACTCTATTCACTGCTTTAGGAAATCATGAAAGAAATGCAAGCAGATACTATGAAATATTTGCTCTGCCAAACAATGAAATGTGGTACAGTTTTTATTATGGACCTTGCCATTTCATAATTCTTGATAACTATGCACCTTGGGATGAAACAAGTAGCCAATATAAATGGCTTGAAAGAGAACTTGCTAAACCTGCAACCTTCAAAATTGTATGTTTCCATGAACCAATTTATTGTAGTGGGGAACATTCTCCGAGAAAAGATATAAGAAAGGTATGGGAGCCATTATTCATAAAATACGATGTTGATATTGTTTTTCAATCTCACAATCATTATTATCAAAGAACAAATCCTATTGATGGCATCATTTATGTTGTAAGTGGCGGTGGAGGAGCTCCTTTGTATGACCCAGGCTTCGCCCCATATATAAATAAAAGCGTAAAAGCATATCATTACTGTATTTTAGATGTGAATCTTTCCAACATGGAAATGAATTTCTATGCCAAGGATGTAGATGGCAATATAATTGATAATCTTGTTTTTACTTGGGGAGGAGTTGAAATAGAAATTGTTAAGCCAGAGAATGGTTTGTATATTTTCAATAGAAAAGTTACAGATTTACCCTATCCTGTAATAATAGGCAAGATTGATATTGTTGTAAATGTAACAGGAGATATTGAAGGCATTGAGTTCTACATAGATGGAAACTTCAAATTTAATGACACAGCACCACCATACGAATGGACATGGGATGAATTTGCTATCGGACAGCATGAAATAATGGCGAAAATAAGAGGAGAAAACATAAGTAGCAAGAAAGATGTGATTATATTTAATATATGAGCCACCTCCTTAAGAATCCCAACGAAATAAAGCAAACAAAATGAGATGAAAATCTATCTGATTATTTTTCTTTTCCATTCAAAATATGTGTTAATCATGTGAAGCATCTCTAGGGCGTATGTCTTTCTTAATTTATCTTTATTTCTATCTTTTCCTTTGCCATTTACAGCATTTTTAATGAATTTGAATAGATCCTCTAATATATCCTGCATTTCAACGATGATAATGCCCATATCTTCGTATTTTGATAATAAGTCGGATACTTTATAACTTGATTTTTTCTCGGAACTAGATACGGGCCAACAATAACTCGTTGAAAATCTTCACACCCAAATATTTCTTTACCCTTATCATAGACTTCTTCTCTAAAAAAGAAGAACATATGAGGGTTATCCTTACGTGAAACAGTATGGGGAATGTATTTACAGCCATACTCTTCTAATAAGAAGAGATTTTTTCCAAATGATTCATGAAATCCGTCTTTTGCATGTCAAACCATCCTTTGCATTCTACTAACAGATTTGCATTCAACTTTATTGTCCTTCTGTTTCCAAAATTTACGGATATATATTTCTTTATGGGGTGTTTACACACTAAGTCGATATCTGAAGGTGTGGCGCCCTTTTCATACTTGGGTTTTACTGGTACGGAATCATTTACAAGATACTCTAAC
>CAZBXJ010000213.1:0-1898 GCA_964495775.1 uncultured Thermoplasmatales archaeon
CTGTAACTGGAATAAAAAGTATAAAGGAAGCTTTGATTACATATGGTCCTCTCGTTGTAACCTTTATTGTTTATAGTGACTTCATTATCTATTGGAATAATCCTTATGCTTGGGAAAATGCTGTTTATAGGCATGAATCTGGCAGTAAATTGGGAGGACATGCTGTTGTTTTAGTTGGATATGATGATCGCCAGCAATGCTGGATTTGCAAAAATAGCTGGGGACTTGGTTGCCTAAATGGATATTTCAAAATAGGATACGGAGAATGTGGAATAGATGATGGAGCATATTATATGATTATATCATCGCCTTTCATTGCAGATGCAGATGGACCATATAAAGCAAAGCCAAGAGAAGAAATACAGTTTAATGGCTCAGCATATGGTGGAAATCCACCTTATGAATGGGAATGGGATTTTGGAGATGGAAGCTATGCATATGAGCAGAATCCAATCCATGTTTATAACAAGTCTGGCATATACGCTATAAAGCTTATTGTTAGAGATGCCAGCGGACAGCAAGCTGTTGCAACAACTCAAGCCATCATAAATAATCCACCTTATAAGCCATACTTAGAAGGACCAACAGCAGGAAAAATATATACAATGCTTAATTTTACAGCAAAAGCAGTTGATGCAGATGGAGATTTAGTAAGATATATTTTTGATTGGGGAGATGGTGGCAAGACAACAACAGATTTTGTTGTATCTGGAACAGCTGTTATAGCTCAGCATGCATGGAAAAATTATGGAATTTATGAAGTAAAAGTAGTGGCTGAAGATGATAAGGGAGACAGAAGCGAGGAAGCAAGTTTAACTGTAAAAATAGGAAGAAGCAATCCTCCGTTGCCACCATATGAACCATATCCTCCAGATAATGCAACAGGAATAGATTTCAACATAACTCTTTCATGGAACTGTAGCGACCCAGATGGAGATACATTGTATTATACAATTTTCTTCGGAGAAGAAGGAAATATGAGCATTGTTGCAGAAAATATAAGTAGCAATAGATACGAGATTCATAATTTAAAACCGTATACAACCTATTACTGGCAGGTTTTGGCAAGAGATGAATATGGAATGGAAAGCTATAGCAAAATATGGAAATTTACAACAAAAGATATTGAAAAGCCATTAGTTAAAATTTTATATCCAAGCCAAAATTGCATCAATTTCTATAATTTTTCAATTCCATGGATAAATACAGTTGCTTTTGAAGAAATCTATGTGGATGTTTATGCTATGGACAATCAATCTGGTATTGATAGAGTGGAATTTTATGTTAATGGAGAGCTTAGGGGCATTGATTATTCCCCGCCATATTTCTGGCTCTGGAAAGAAAAAGCAATTTATGGCAAATATTTGCTGGAAGTTATAGCTTATGATAAGGATGGAAATATTGCAAAAGATGAAATGATTGTGAAAATGATAGATGTTTTTCCATGAAAGAAAGCATGGAAGGAAGAGGAAACAGTCTTTTTCACAGCTATAATAATGAAAGAAATAGTTGTTATTGGCAAGCTATCGGCAACTATTGCAGGATAGGCACAACTCATCACAACATCCTATCTTCATTACTTTTTCAATCCATTTAAAACAAGAATGAATATGAAAGAAATAGTCGCCATTGCAACCGTTGCATGAAAGCGATTTTATGATAACATCTATTTCCTTACTTTTTCAATTCATTTTTGAAATGAAAGAGAGCTGTCATTGGTCATTATTTTGCAGAAAGAGATGCATGCATCATCCTATTTCATTGGTTGCGATTTTTCATTGAGGACAATCAATTCAAAAAATAATTAATTTTCCTTCATTAAAAATTTGCTTTAAGGCTAAATTTTTGTTGAGTACGGATATTTTTTCGTCTATTTAATTTTATTTCTTTTTCTTTCA
>CAZBXJ010000214.1:0-1879 GCA_964495775.1 uncultured Thermoplasmatales archaeon
TATGCAAAAAATAGTTAGCCTTTTATATAAGAAAGCCTAATCTGTATACACCAAAATGAAAGGGAAGTTGTTATAGCAAATACTAATGATGACATTGATAGTCAATTTTAACAATCTCAAAAATTAAAGAGAAAGAAATTACTCTTTCTTTTCCTGCTCTTCCTTTGCCCACATCTCCAGCTTCCTTTTTCTTTCTCTTTCCCTCAACTCAACTCTTCGTATCTTACCGCTTATTGTTTTTGGAAGGCTATCTACAAATTCTATTTCTCTTGGATACTTATATGGGGCAGTCTGCTGTTTTACAAATTCCTGCAATTCTTTAATGAGCTTTTCGCTTGGCTCATATCCTTTAGCAAGGACGACAAATGCCTTTACTATATTACCTCTAATTTTATCTGGTGATGCAACAACAGCTGCTTCAACAACAGCAGGATGCTTTACCAATGCATCTTCCACTTCAAATGGTCCTATTCTATAACCAGAAGATTTTATGACATCATCAGCTCTTCCTTCAAACCATATGTAACCATCTTCATCCATTCTTGCCAAATCTCCAGTTAAATACAAACCATTCACAGCAAGCTCTTCCAAGCGCTTTCCATTCCAGTATCCAACCATTAAGCCGGGATGGTCTATTGGAACAGCTATTTGTCCGACCTGTCCAACTGGCACCTCCTTTCCATTTTCATCAACAAGCTTTATGTTTGCGCCTGGCATTGGCTTGCCCATGGAGCCTGGCTTAACTTTTATGCCATCATAGTTGCATACTAAGCCTGTTGTTTCTGTTTGTCCATAGCCATCGTAAATAAGGACACCATAAGCTTTGTAAAATCTGTCTATAACTTCTCTGTTCAAAGCTTCTCCAGCACTCAGGAATTTTTTCATATCTGATAAATCATAACTTTCTAAATCTTCCTGAGCCCACATTCTGTATTCCGTTGGAGTTGCACACAGCCTATTTACCCTATACTTTTCCATTAATTCTAAAAATTTAGCTGGTTTGAAACGACCATTGTATATGAGTTGGCTTGCTCCAATAGCTAATGCAACACCAATTGGACTCCAGAACCATTTTGCCCATCCCGGACTTGTAGTAGCCCAGAGTAATTCATTTGGTTTTGCATTCCACCAATATACAGCATTTGTTTTTGATAGGCAATAAATCCACTTATGGTCATGCATTACTCCCTTAGGCTCTCCTGTTGTTCCAGAAGTGTAATTGATTGTCATTATATCTGTTGATTTTAATTTTTCTTTCTCCAGATGACGGGATTGTCTCGGCACTTCTTTTTCATAACTTATCCATCCATCTTTTTCTCCACCAACAATAATATAATTTTCAACTGGGATTTTATCCCTAACTTTATCAACTTCTTCAGTTGAAGCAACAGAAGCAATTATTGTTTTTGCTTGGCAATTGTTGGCTCTATATTCAATATCTCTCGCCCTCAACATATCTGGGCAAGGAACAACAATTGCCCCTATCTTGAAGCTTCCTATCTGGCTAACAAAAACCTCGGGAATCCTAGGCATTATAACCATTATCCTATCTCCCTTTTTCATTCCCAAACTTCGTAATAAATTGCCAAATCTATTTGATTCATCTCTTAACTCCCAGTAAGTCATTTTTCCTTTATTTCCCTCTGCATCCTCCCAGTATACAGCCACTTTACTCCTATCTTCAGCATGCTTGTCAACTACATCAGCTATAGAATAATATTCTGGCACATCCCACTTAAAATTCCTCACCCATTCCTCATATTTATCTTCCATGTTTGTGGAATTGCATATCCATTATTAATTATTTCGATGAAATGCAAAAACTGTGTAGTCCTGAAATTTTTTCCGCTATATTTATTTTTCCCATTCATATTATTCT
>CAZBXJ010000215.1:0-1864 GCA_964495775.1 uncultured Thermoplasmatales archaeon
GCATGGAAGAGGGTATCATGGCAACATTCATTTTCATTTATTTTTCGACGAACCCGAAAAGATTCATTTCTGAATAGGAATGTGGCTTTAACGATGTGCCAAAATGCCAACGATATCCTTTCCCTTTTCAATTCTTACAAATCCAAATCTTTCAAACTGCACCACTTCTCCATGTTTAACTTCTTCAATATTTTTCTCTGCATATCCCCTTACTATTTTCAAGCTGTTTTCATCAAATTCTCCATTTTTAAAAGGTAATGAAGGGATCATAACATTCATTTCAATATAATCTAAGCCAACCCATTGAATTTTTTCTATTCCTTCTATTAACTTTTCTCCAGCAAACTCGCCAGTAATTTCATCATCCTTTTTCTCCAAAACCCTCACATTATACAAATCTTTAAGCCTAAATGTCTGCCCTTCTTTAAGCTTAATCGCATCTTCCTTGGGAATGTAAAATAATTTTCCCACTCTTATCCTTCTTTTTCCCATATCAATGGAAGGATGATATTTTAGTTCAATTTCCTTTTCAATAGCATTTTTTACAATAACTTTTACTGGCTCAGGAACAAAGAAATATCTTTTTGCTTTGGCATCTAAAATTTTTCTATTTATAGCTTCCAGATTTTCAAAAGCTACCGTGCTTTCAGATTTTGAAATGCCCTGGGCAAGCACAAACTCTTTTATTGCTTCTGGTGTTATTCCCCTCCTTCTAAGTCCTCTTAGAGTAGGAAGCCTAGGATCATCCCATCCCATTACTTTTCCTTCCTCAATTAATGGTTTAATTTTTCTTTTTGATACCGGCATTCCTTTTATTTCCAGACGAGAAAATTCCATCAAATAGGGTTTCCTTAAACCGAGTAAATCAAGTAAATAAAAATAAACCTCATCCCTCAATTCATATTCTTTGCTCCTAAATGGATGGGTTACACCCGATATAGAATCTTCTACAGCCCCATAAAAATCATATGTGGGCCATACTCGAAAGCGAGTTCCATGTATTGGATGAGGATGGTCTATTATTCTAAAAAGCACCGGGTCCCGCATTGCTGTATTTGGCGATGCCATATCTCCTTTCAAACGAATAACTGCTTCTCCTTCCTTCATTTTTATAAAGTCATTCCATCCATAGATGCTTTCATTTCTGCATTTACATTCCCTCATCTCTCTCCTGTTTTTCCTTATCTCCTCCTCGCTACATGTGCATATATACGCATTTCCATCTTCAAGCAATTGCTTGGCAAACTCATAATGCTTTGGAAGATTATCTGATGTGCGATATTCTTTATCCCAGTCTATTCCAAGCCATCTTAAATCCTCTTTTTGAGCATCATAAAATTCTTTTCTTTCATTAACAGGATTTGTATCATCGAAGCGAAGAATAAAAATTCCATCATACATGCGAGCATACTCATAGTCAATGAAAGCAGCTTTAGCATGCCCTATATGCAAATAACCATTTGGCTCTGGGGGAAACCTTGTAACAACTTCTCCTTTTTTGGCATGGGGCAGAGGTGGTAGCTTTTTCTTTTCCTTCTTCCTCTCTCCAATTTTTATTCCAAGCCTTTCAATTTCTTTTTCCTGTTCTTCCAAAGATAGGCTATTTACTTCTTCAACCACTTTTTTAACAATTGGAATAACTTCTTTTGCATCCTTTTTTATCTCTCCCATCACTTTTCCAATAACTGCTTTTAAATTTGCTTTCCCTCCATATTTGATGGCATTGAGCAAAGCATGCTTTCTTGCTATCTTCTCTATATCCATCTTTTACTTATTCCATAACACCATTTAAACTTTTCATTAGAAAATTGGTGCTGTTAACTTTAGCATTGCAGCACCTCCTGCAATGCTAGGATGAAACGTT
>CAZBXJ010000216.1:0-1859 GCA_964495775.1 uncultured Thermoplasmatales archaeon
GCCATTTTGCCAACACTTACCTCCTCTTTAACTCTTTTCAACCTTTTATAATGTCTAAGCATCTCCGCCATAAAAACAGCCATTTTTAAGCCAAATGTAATTGGCAGGGCATGCTGTCCATGCGTTCTGCCAATCATAATAGTTTTTTTATGCTCCTTTGCCAAATTTGCCAAATTTTTAATAAGCTTTTTCATTTGCTGTTCAATTATATTTAAAGCATCTCTAATTTGAAGAGCGTTGGCGGTATCAACAATATCATATGAAGTTGCTCCCAAGTGGATGTATTTCCCATATTTGCTTTTCTCCGCTATGGCTTTGACCATTGCCATTACATCATGTTTTATTTCTTTCTCAATTTCTTTAACTCTTTCAAGCTTTACTTCATTTATTTTCTCCTCAACTTCTTTAACAGTTTCTTCAGGAACATTTCCAACTTTTGCATGAGCTTTTAAAAGAGCCAACTCTACTTTCATCCAGTAGCGGAGTCTGCTCTCCTCGCTAAATATCCTTTTTATTTCCTCCCTCCCATATCTGTAGTCTAATGGACATATCATAAGATTAAATGTGCATCAATTTAATTATTTTGTGAAAGATTTAGCTATTGAAAGAGTTTGGAAACGAAAATGATGTATTTCTCCCATGAAAGGATGGTTTCTCTTATTCATTGTTTTTGCAATTCAAATGCTCATAATGAAACCGATAAATTGCTATGCAATCTCTTTCCATTTGATTGAAATTATAACAAAATATTCATATTCTCGCCTATATACTTCTATGGAAGAGGGATTTTCCATAGAACCAGCAAAGAAAAAATTCTTCACATTCTTTGATATCTTTGCAATATGGCTCGGAGCGGGTATAAGTATAGCTGAATTTTGGGCTGGTGCTTTGCTTACGCCTGCTTTGCCTTTTTTAAATGCCATCCTTGTCATCATAATTGGGCATTTGATTGGTAACCTTATTATGGCTTTAATTGCAATTCCAGGGCAGCAAACAGGATTGCCTACCATGGTGTTGGCAAGAGCTTCTCTTGGCATAAAAGGCTCTCTTTTGCCATCATGGCTCAATTATTTACAGCTTATAGGATGGACTGCAATAATGCTTATTGTTGGAGCAAAAGCAATGGAAACTATTTTTGGCTACTATCATCTCTGGATTGTTTTTCTTGGCATCATCGTCACCCTATGGGCATTTGTAAGCCCAACCATATGGAAAAAATTGGAAAAGATCTCTGCTGTTCTTTTGCTTGCCTTAAGCTTATGGCTTACTTACGTTACCTTAACCAAATTCTCCATTAAAGAAATCTTTGGTTATGAAGCTACCCATAGCATAGGAATAATGCTTGCTTTAGATTTAGTTATAGCAATGCCATTATCATGGGCTCCATTGGTGGCAGATTATGCAAGATTTGGGAAGGAAAAAGGTGTTGCTTTCTGGGGAACATTTATAGGATATTTCATATCCAGCAGTTTATTTTACATGATTGGAAGCTTAACCAACGCCACCATAGGAAAAGGAGATCCAATATCTATAATTGCTTCTTATGGTTTAGGAATTCCAGCAATGCTAATTATAATATTTTCTACCGCAACAACAACTTTCTTAGATGTATATTCTGCGGCAATAACATTTAAGAACATAAAGCCAAAAATGGATGCAAGAAAGCAAATTGTTTTTGTTGGCATACTCGGCATTTTACTTGCTTTATTTTTACCAATGGAAAAATATGAAAGCTTTCTTTTATTAATAGGAGGGGCATTCGTTTCATTAACAGCAATAATGATTGCAGATTATTTTGTAGCAAAAAGGAAATATGATGCCAATGAATTGCTTAAAGAAAAAAGCATATACTGGTATAA
>CAZBXJ010000217.1:0-1856 GCA_964495775.1 uncultured Thermoplasmatales archaeon
CCACTGCTCCACGGTCTTTAAATCTGCTGGATCCCATCCTTCATGTACACCTGGCTCTATAAATTCATGGAAATGGGTTATGTAGTTGCTTACTGCTCCTGCATAAATATTTCCCAAAATTGGTGGAGCTTCTTCAGCATAAACTCTAAAGAATTCTGTTGTTATCCAGTTGTCTACGCCCCCAACCACACACCACTCTCCCAAGTTTCCATATCCATATCCAGTATTGCCTACAGAAGCTATAGCTCCTTTATTTGTTTGCTTAACAATATACCAGCTCCAGCATTCTGGAACAGGATATCCATAAGTATTCATGCTCCTCTTGTTAAACCAATCAATGGCAGTTAGAGCAATAGAAACATTGAACTGACTGTTATGGCATCCTCCTACAACACATACAAAAGGTTTTCCTTCATTTGCAAGCCTATCCATTGGGAAATATGGTGGACCATAAAAATCGCTTACAGATAGCCCTATTACCTCTGCATGCTGTCTATTCCCAGGAATGCCAGGATAATGATTTGCCCATACTCCTGGTGAGCCATGTCCTGAGAAGAAAACAAAGCCAGCACCTTGACTCAAAGCATTTACAACATCTTGCTTGCCGGTAAAATTACCATTTGCTGTTGACAGGAATATTTTTTCAAATGTATCTGGCATGTAATAAAATGCTCCTCCTCTTCCATGCAAAAGCTTTGCTCCTACAGTCCAGTCTCCTTCTGCAATTTGAATTGTATTGTTCCTCCACGCATTGAAAATTATATTGCCACTACTATCTTCAATCCATACATGTATGTTAGTATAATCTCCATAAAGTTTTGGATCATATGATTTGCCTCTTATATATAAAATACCATCTACATATTCCACATCTGCCCAGTGCAGATATGAATTCAGATATGCCTCTCTTTCGGAGGGTGAGTAAGTGTAATCATCTTTTCCAACAACATCTCCATTTGATATTGAAACAATTTTTGCTATTGGTGGAGCTGGATAACCTTTTTGTAATTCAGGAATTAAATAGTCATCATGGTTGAAAGTTAGCTTTGTTTTTGCATTGTGGTCTACAGTAAAATGGGTTATATCTATTGGACCTGCATCTCCCTCATCATTGAAGCTTTGAGCATATAATGTGTATTCTCCATCTGGAACATTATTTACATCCCATGTTATATTCAAATCTTGCTGATCCAAAAAGCCATCTCCTGTGACTCCAATCATTTTGTAGAACCAACTGCTTTTATCATTACTTTCATAAGCAATTATTTTTGCAACCATGTCCCTAACTTCTTTTTCATTTCTGCATGCAAGTCTTCCAAGATAAACATCTGGATACAAATCCAAGTAATCTTTTTTCATTTGAGTCCACTCTGCAAATATTCCATTTCCATTGCTGTCCCAATCATCAAAAACAGGCTTACCATCTTCATATTTATAAATGTCAGCATAATACAAATCAGTTATAAATCCCGGATCATCTCCTTCCCAGTATCTCCAGTTTGAGTATCTCACAGGCACATACCATCCCTTTACGCCAGCATTTGTATTATCTTTTGGCTTTGCATATATTGTGGATTTTAATCCGCCCACAAGTAAAACATATTTTATTCCATATTGCTCGATAGCATCTTTTATAGCATATTTTATTTTTTCTGGCTCATCTCTTCCATTATATTTGCTGTAAATTTCTTCAGTAGTCATTAAAATTGTTGGAATTCCCATGCTATTTTTATGCTTCACCAATGCCTGCAAATCATCTGCAAATACAGATGGGGCTATTATAAGTAAATCATAAGTGTCGGGCAAATTAATTTCTCTCAAATCATAGTCCAGCTTTATTTCCACCTCCTCCGCCA
>CAZBXJ010000218.1:0-1851 GCA_964495775.1 uncultured Thermoplasmatales archaeon
TTTCATTCTATCTGCTTATTAAAATGACTTTAAATAGATTACGATTGTGAATGAAAAAACAACTAAAATGAATAAGGGATTGTCATCTGGAAACATTTTTCAAATTTAGATAGAAATACCAAAAATTTATTTATAGGTTTATATTTTCCAGCATGCAATGGCATGGAAGAAGCCAGAGAAAAGAAACAGGCGGAAGATATCGTCCATTTAGGAAAAAGAGAAAATATGAGCTTGGAAGAGATTACATCCCTGCTGTAATTGGTGAGGACGAAAGAAAAAAATTAAGGGTGAGAGGAGGAAATTACAAAATCAGGATTGTGTCAGCCACCTATGCAAATGTTACGAATCCAAAAACAGGGGAAACTAAAAAAGTTTTAATAAAAGATGTTTTAGAAAATCCTGCAAATCCTCACTATGTAAGAAGTGATGTTCTTACTAAAGGAGCAATAATTTTAACAGAAATAGGAAAAGCAAAAATAACTTCCCGCCCTGGACAAGATGGCTGTATAAATGCTGTTTTAATTGAGGAAGCAAAGAATGAGGGATAAATGGGTTATATGGCCCGTATATTTTGATGCTGAAGTTGGCAGGAAGGAAGGAAGGAAAATTCCAAAAGAATTAGCTGTTAAAAACCCAACGGTAGATGAAATTTACATGGCAGCAAAAAAACTTAGCTTAAATCCAGTAAAGGAGGAGAAAGCATATCCAAAAAGATGGTGGAAAAAGGAAGGGAGAATTTTAGTGGATAAAAAAGAGAGGAAATTGGAAATTATAAGAAAAATTGCAGAAATTATTAAACAAAGTAGAATTAGTAGCGATACGAGATAGCCTTAGTTTATCATTTTTTTCATCCAATGAAATAATAAACCAAAATAGTATATTATTTTGCTAAATTTAGTATATTCAATATACAAACTGCATATACTTGATATTCCATTCAGATATACTTTTTTTCCAATCCTTCTATTATAAAAATTTTTCCCTTCCTTCTCGATTTTTTTTGCTTTAACCTTTGCACTTTATTAAATTCTTCAATGCTTATTATCACCTCATGATTCCCTTCAAACAAAATTTCTTCCCATTCTATCAGCCCGCAATAAACTGGATTTGAAAGAATTCTCGATAAGGTTTTCTTATCCCATTTTCCTCCTTTTTTACCCCTTACCCCATTTTCATTTAACCAATCAACTATTTCCTGCAAACTTTTGCCCTCTAAATACATTTCATAAATTTTTCTCACATTTTCCAGCTCCTCTTTCACTCCTACAAGCCTCCCATCCTCATATCTGTAGCCATATGGTGCTGGACAGCCCAGCAAACCAGCCCCTTGCTTTGCCTTCTGGCGCATGCCATCATAGACACGCTCTCCAATTTGCTCGCTTTCGAGCTGGGCTATTCTCTGTATGATGTCCATAACAAATCGCCCCATGGCAGTGCTTGTATCCAGACTTTCTGTCATTGAAACAAATTCTTTGTTTTTTTGGCGAAGCTGTTCCATCATCAGCATAAAGTTTTTGCTATTTCTATGGATACGATCCATTTTCATCACAAGCAGAACATCCCATTTATCAATGTCTTCCATCATTTTTTGATAGGCTGGTCTTTTGATATCGCGCCCACTATAACCATCATCAACATATTCACCCACAATTTTCCAGCCCCTTGCCTTGCAATAGCTTCGCAATTTTTCAAGCTGATTGTCCAAACTAAAACCCTCTTTAGCTTGGTCTTCTGTGCTCACTCTTGCATAAATCGCTACTTTCTTTACTTCTTCCATTTTATCGTGGCTAACGGTCTACCGTTAGCCACTAAATTCTAAGGAAAATATAAAATTTGTTAAATTTTTCAACA
>CAZBXJ010000219.1:0-1841 GCA_964495775.1 uncultured Thermoplasmatales archaeon
TATGACCCATTTAATATGAAAATGGAAATAGGTTATGTTAATCCTATTAAATTTTCTTTAGATACAGTAAATATTGCTATTACACCTCCGGGTTTTGTTGGAGACATTGATACGTATAGTTATACGATAGAACCACTTGGGGAAGGAATAGGTATAGAGTAGGAGGTTATAATATGGTAAATAAATGGTTAACCTTCGTGTTAATTGCTTTGTTTTTGGTATGTAATGTTGTAAATGCTTCCGCATGGGTAGAAAATTGTGATTATGGAAGGGCTAAAGCGTGGGTCCAGCTACAAGAAGACGGAAATTGGCAGGAAGCACCTGTTGAAGGCGTAACATTAAAAGTGGGTGAACCTTTTAAAGTGAAAATAGAGGTCCAAATTTATATATCTGGAAATATACATGTTGGACTATCTGAGCCAGGAGTTACATTAGCATATGATGTTATAGAAGGACCTTCCTCAATCAATGACTTAAAAGGTGAATATCAATTATATCCAGGTTGGAATAAAACGTATGTATGGACGCTGATGCCTAATGGAAATTGGGTGAAAGGTACGGCTCCATTGAATGGAGGAGCATGGTTTGTAAAGGGTCCAGAGGATATGTGTGAAGTAGGCGGAGGAATTCTTCTTGCTTACATTTCTTCCGAAAAATGGGAAGGAAATGGAAGTGAAGGTGATGGTGGAAAGGAATCGCATGGAGGAATACCTGGCTTTGAATTGTGTTTGCTAATATTTGCTTTTCTTGTGGCATGGCGCTATAGGAAATGAAGTTCCTTAAAAACAACACTGGACAAACATTCCTTCCGATGCGTTTATTAATGAGTATCGTAGTCATAGCTGCAATTGTTACTTTATTTTACTTGGGGATAAAGCATATTGTGCCAGCAATGGCAGAAAATAAAGTGGAAAGGCAAATTACAGAACTTGAAGCAATGTTTGAGGAAATGGTGGAAGGAGATGCAAGAAATCTGGATATTATGGAAAATTATAAGGAGAGTCCAGGAGAAAGAAGAACATTTAAATTTGATTTGCCTTCCTCATTAGCTTATTTAGGAATTGGAACAGATCCTGATCCAAATAATGATGGAAAGATAGAAAAAGGATTAGTTGAAGATGGAAGAATAATAGTTTTTAAAATAAAAGGAAGAAATAAAAAAATTTGTTGGCTTGATGAAAACATAAAAATTAGACTTGGGAATTATACGAACAACAATTGGTTGATAAAAGAGCCAGATGAAGGATTAATAATAACAAGTGGTGGAAAATACAGCATAACTTTTGAACTTGTTTCATACCATGAAGAAAAATATATCCTTGTTTATGCTGATTAGAGGTGATGACATTGACGATGGAAATAACAGCGAAAAGGTTTATCATAAAATCTCAAATAGGCAATAAACCAATACCTACAACTTTTTTCATTCATTCATTTTAGCCAAAAAATTCCGATAGGTTTTTATGCAGTACAAAATTAAAATTGAGAATGTTTTATTTTGCTAACAAAATGCTTGCAAATTGCGAAAAATTTATATACTGTGCCTGTATATAAAAATTGGTGAAACCATGATTGAAAAAATAAGGAAATGGGTAAAAGATAAGGCGGGCGTAAGCCCAATAATAGCAATAATACTGATGGTGGCAATAACAGTAGTGCTAGCAGCAACAATATACGTATGGGTAAGTGGCATGGGCGGCGGTGGAAGCAAATCAATAAGCATGGCAATAACACAATTAGACACGATAGCAGATGGATTATCTGAGAACTCATCTACTTTCCGTGTAGATAGTGTAAGCCAAGGAGCACTTTGGAAAAATATTGAGATAAGTATTACTAAA
>CAZBXJ010000220.1:0-1810 GCA_964495775.1 uncultured Thermoplasmatales archaeon
AGTTACGCCAAAAATAGTTAGCCTTTTATATAAGAAAGGCTAATCTGCATCTACCAAATTAAAAATAAAAAGGGCGGAGCTATAGCCAGTCAAAACCCCCTGCAAACAATGCTTCTCCCATTAAGAACTTTAGATTCGGTATTCCATATCCTATTTTGCCAAAATCAATGTATATTCCTACGAAACCCCAAACAATTAATGTATGCGTTCCAACCATGTCCCAGTATTCAAGACGAGGTGGTAGCAGATTTATATTTACTGATGCTGTGTATCCTAAAATGAAATACTGCATTATAATTGGACGGAACATGAATCCTATGAATGCCTCTCCTGGATACAATGGAATCCATGAACATCCGCTACCAAAGCTTATTATTGGGAGAATGAAATCAAGTTTTGGATTAAATAGGCTCCTTAAGAATTTTTCTACCGTGAATGTCTTTGGTAGCAATCCAAATTCCTTCAATTTTTCTATTAGCTCCTCTAAAATTTCCATTGCCTTACTTTTTTCATCATCATCCGAGGATGGATCTGTAAGAACTTGCAATGCATTTTGGCTCTCTCTCATCTGCTTTTGTAAATCAATCACATCTTTTTCTGTCATAACAACAGTTTTAGTTTGCTTTCCTATTGGAGTAATCCATTCTGCCTTTATCTCTACTCTTCTGCCTTCATAGCCAGCTTTTGTTATTCCTGAAAATGCTGGCAATAAAAGCATACTAATTATCACCAATGCTCCTAACCTAACCCCCCATCTCATTAAATCACCTATTTATGAATACAATACTCACTATTTATTTATTTCGATGCATAACAGCATCTGCATAAATTTCCTTCCTTATGCATATTTGCCAAGGCAAAAGATTATTAAAATCAAAATTATATTTAACATCAAGTAAAACCAGATTTTCTGCCGGCGCCAGCCCAAAATTTTTCTTGATATTGCATTTCAGAGCATCTTCTATTTCCTGCAAATCCACCTCCTTTTTTCCAGCTTTCATAACAGCTGCCATTATCCTCCTTATCTGATTCCATAAAAAGGATTGAGCTATAAAATCTATTTTTATAATCTTTTCTTTTTTATAAATTTTTATTTCTCTAATTTCCCTTACTGGATTCCTTCCATCCAAGCGAGCAAAATTTGAGAAATTATGTCTTCCTTTAAAAAGAGTCAATGCCTTCTTTACGATATTTAGATTGTAGCCATCATCATAGAGGTAATATCTGTAAATTTTTTCAATGCATTTCCTCGGATTAAATTTTTCCTCCACTTCCACAAACCCAAACACCCATATATCCTTCATATTTTGAAGAACTTTTACAGCATTTCCTTTGCAATTGAAAGCAATAACATTTCCAAAAGCAGAAACCCCTTTATCTGTTCTCGCTGCATATTGGAATCGAGCTTTCTTTCCATCTTCAATAATTTTTGTTTTTACAAGAAGTTTCAAAATTTCTCCTTCAACAGTTTTTTTATCTGGTTGTATGGCAAAGCCATCAAATTTTGTACCATCATAGCCAATTTTAATAGCGATTCGCATAAGTTATAATATAATTCTGTATTTAAAAACATGAAGAAAAAATATGTTGATTTGCTATGTTGTCCTTATTGCCGTGGCGAGCTTGAGCTGGAAATAGAAAAGGAAGAAAATGAAGAAATTTTGCAGGGGAAATTTATTTGCAAGAAATGCAGAAAAGAATATGAAATTAAAGATGGAATCCCCATCCTAATGTAGAAATAAAAGATTTTATATAGATGATATGGGCTATTAGAAGGCTCTTTCTATTCTAATGGTTACATGAAATAGTT
>CAZBXJ010000221.1:0-1779 GCA_964495775.1 uncultured Thermoplasmatales archaeon
AAACATTTCAAAGGTTATTATTTGGTTAAAATCATACAAAATCCAAATAAAAGCATATATGAGTGGCATCCAGAAAAGGAGATAGTTGTTACTAAGAACAACATTAGGGAACTTCCAGAGATGCTATTAGAAGATTAACCCTCATTCCCCATATCTTTTTTTGATTGCAGATTCAATGAATCCGTAGAAAAGAGGAGCCGGCTTTAGAGGGCGAGACTTAAATTCTGGATGAAATTGGGATGCAATGAAATATGGATGCTCTTGTAGCTCTAAAATTTCCATTCTTATCTTATCTTCTGCCACTCCTGAAAAAATTAAGCCGTGTTTCTCAAGCGTATCTACATATTCTGGATTTACTTCATAGCGGTGGCGATGTCTTTCATATATTTTCTTTTGCTTATATAATTTGAAAGCAAGTGTTCCTTCTTTTATTATAACTGGCTGAGCTCCCAATCTCATTGTTCCCCCGAGCTCTTTTATTCCATATTGTTCTGGCAAAATGGTTATTATAGGATGCTCTGTATCTGGCTTTATTTCCGTTGAATGGCAATTTAAGCCAACTACATTTCTCCCATATTCAACTACAGCAAGCTGGAAGCCGAAGCAAATGCCAAGGAAAGGAATCTTATTCTCTCTTGCATATTTTATAGCCATTATCTTGCCTTCAGCCCCCCTTTCTCCAAATCCACCTGGCACAAGAACAGCATCAACATCTGGCATTTTCTTGCCTTCTTCAAGCTCTTCCGCCTCAACCCATACAACATTTACTTTTGCATCCAGCTCAGCAGAAGCATGGCGAAAAGCTTCCAATATGCTTAAATATGAATCGCCTAAGGCAGTGTATTTGCCAACGAGCCCTATATCTATTTTCTTCTTCCCATTTTTTAGTCTATTTACAAAATCCTTCCAATCCTTCAGATTTGCTTCTCTGTCAGACAAATTTAATTTCTTCAGTATATACTTACAAATTCCCTGCTCCTCCAATATCAAAGGCACTTCATATATGCATTCTGCATCAGGAGAAGAGAAAACAGCTTCATATGGAACATTGCAGAAAAGAGATATTTTTCTTTTTGTTTCTTCTTTTAGGGGCTCTATACATCTTCCTACAATTGCATCTGGATCAATTCCTATCGCCCTCAATTCTTTAACGCTATGCTGTGTTGGTTTTGTTTTTTGTTCCCCCACTACTTTTAAAATTGGGACAAGAGTTGTATGAATGAAAACAACATTTTCTCCCCCCTCCTCCAGCCTTAATTGCCTTACAGCTTCTAAAAATGGCATTGATTCTATGTCTCCAACTGTTCCTCCTATTTCTACAATGCATATATCTGCTCCTTCCTTTTCAGCAACTCCTCTTATCCAATTTTTTATTTCATCAGTTATATGAGGAACAATTTGAACTGTCTTGCCCAAATAATCGCCTCTCCTCTCTTTTTCTATAACGTTCTTATAGACTTTACCAGTTGTAATGTTATTGTCTCTGCTCAAATTCATGTCCAAGAATCTTTCATAATTTCCTAAATCCAAATCAACTTCTCCCCCATCTTCTAAAACAAAAACTTCTCCATGCTGAAAAGGATTCATTGTGCCCGCATCGCAATTCAAATATGGGTCAATTTTTATTGCAGTTATTTTGTAACCTCTTCTTTTAAGCAGAAGTCCAATGGAAGAAGAAACTATTCCTTTCCCAAGCCCAGATAATACGCCGCCGGTTACAACAATATATTTGGGCATAAATATAATAAAAAAAGCATTAAAAGAATTAACGCTATAGGT
>CAZBXJ010000222.1:0-1774 GCA_964495775.1 uncultured Thermoplasmatales archaeon
AGATAAGATTGTAATTTTATCTGGAGTTTATAAAGGATTTAGGATAGATAAGACACTTTATATTGAAGGGAAAGATGCAATTATTGAAGGAGGGTTAGAAATTTTAGCCAATAATGTAACCATTGAAAATCTTGTAATAAAAGATGCATTGTATGGCATGGAAATAAAATCAAGTGGAAATGCAATAAGGAATTGCACAATAGTGAATTGTAGCAATGGATTGCATATTGAAGGAAATGAAAATGAGATTGTTGGCAACAAATTATTCAAAAACAGATACTATGCAATCTGGGTTGATTATTGTTATAACAACAAAATAATTTCCAATCAAATATACGAAAATGGAAATGGATTATATGCTCAGCATGCTACAAATTGCTTAATTGATCAAAATGTTATAGAGAATAATGAAGCATCTGGCATAAGATTGCAGAGCTGTGCAAATGTTGTTGTCAAAAATAATGATATAAGAAATAATGGGAAAGGAATTTATTTATGCTGTAGAAGCGAGAATAATTTGATTTATCAAAATAATTTTATTGGCAATAAATACAATGCATATTGTTCAAACACGGGTGAAAACAGCTGGAGCTATAATGGAAAGGGAAATTATTGGAGTGATTGTTTTGGCAAAATATATGAAATTGATGAGAAGAATATTGATGAACATCCAGCCAAAAAACCATGGAATATAAATATATGCAGAGAAAACAAAATTTACATAACTTATCCAGTAAATGGAAGCATAGTGAATAAAAATGTGGTGGTAAGAGGCATATATGAAGGTAATGAATCAGTAATGTATAAAGTTGATAATAGCTCATGGGAAAAAGCTTATGGAAAATACATATGGAGTTTTTATTTAAATATCAGTAAGTTTGATGAAGGGGAGCATATAATTTTTGTTAAGGCAAACAATGCAACAGATTCAATAAATATTTATATTGAAAAGGAGAAAGAAAAGGAAAGCCCAGCTTTTGAATTAATTTTCCTTTTGCTCGCTTTCCTTATCGCCAGGAAGCTCTTCTAAAATGCTTATATATTTTGCATCTATTTCATCAGCTATATAAACATCTTTTCCAGCTTTTCTTATATCTACACCATCTTCCATTGCTTTCTTTGCATCTATTTTTAGAATCACTGGATTCTCCGCCCTTATCTTGCCAGCTTCCATGGCTTTTTCTATACTCCCGCTCAAATGAACCTTGTTTCTATCTGTAGGAAGAATACCCTGTTCCATGATAATTTCAACTTCTTCTTCGGTTACTGGGTAATAAAGCACATCTACATCAGCTTTGGGCAAATCAGATAAATCAACTTCAATAGTATGGGCATATGTTGCTCTTATTTTTCCCTGATTTACCTGATACCTTCCTTTTTCATCTGTCAAAGCCAAAGCAACAATGTGGCGCTTTCTCAACCAATAAAATCTATCTATTTTACTCCTTATTGCTTCACAAATTTCATCAATATTCCCCCAGCCGTGAGAATCAAGCTTTACGCCGAATTGCTGAGGGAAATGGCGGAGTATGCCAATTAGGATACTACTAAGCTTTTTTACTTCTTTATCACTCATCAAAAATTTTCCTTCTTTTTTACAAACAGGACATACCTTTCCTCTATAGTATCCGTGCTCTTTGCATTCTGCAAGCATTGATTTTGAATGATAAGCTATATAAAACTATTTCTTCAACTCTCCAATGGTTGTTGTTCTTTCTGCGTATGCATTATGCTTATGTATTGATTCCAAACTTTCGCTTTTGGCAATAACAAC
>CAZBXJ010000223.1:0-1741 GCA_964495775.1 uncultured Thermoplasmatales archaeon
GAAATACTGATTTATTTATTACAATATTCTCCCAATATATCCCAGAATATACAAAAATTGTATCTCCGTCGCTCGCGTTATCAACTGCATCCTGTATCTTACTGTAGTTATTTGGTCCCTCTCCCCCCACATATAGGGTATCATTATTTCCTACAATGGAAATTCCATTGTTTATTGTTAGATCATTATGGTCGCCATTACTTAAATTCCCTATTAAACATGCAAAAGTTACAAAATAAATGAATAGTGTTTTGCTTAGCATCTTTTTCGATTTAACACTTAAATTATTCATATATAATAATTCAGATTTTTTTATATTTTTGATAGCTGGTATATTTCTGATTAATGCTCCATAGCTCTTTCTTCGTCTTATAGTGACGATGGCTTGTAGGATAAACTTTGACATATGAAACTCCTTTTTCAGTTATTCTATGCCATCTTGTGTTATAAAAAAGTTTATGCTTTTTCCTTCTGGAATGCTTCTATGCTTTATTATCGTTGCTTTTCTCTCCTCTTTTCCATTTTTGTTCCCTATTTTTTCAAGCTTTATTATTGTTTTTGCAATGTGATCCATGCTCCTTCCAGCAAATGGCTTTATATCATCTCCAGCAGAATATACCTGGCTAGTTATTATAACAGGAATATTCTTCTTCCTTGCTTCAATTTGAAGTAAAACAAGCTGTTTTGTTAAGGAACGGGTAGCATTTGCTTCATCATCATGCATTTCAAGCCTATAAAATAAATTGGCACTATCCAAGATAATCAATCCAGCATCAATTTTAACAGCCTTTTCCACCATCTCTTCTTGCTCTTTCAATGAAAAAGGAAAGAAAAAAAGAATTTTTTCTAATTTCTTTTTATCCTTAAAAACTTGTAATAATCTTTTCTTGGAAATTCCTTCAGTATCAATATAAAGCACCTTTTTTCCTTCTTCCACGCAACTTTTTGCAGCCTGAATGCAAATATTTGTTTTGCCTGTTCCTCCTTCCCCATATATCTCCGTTATTATTCCTGCTTCTATTCCTCCTTCTAAAAGCTTATCTAGGGAGCAATGCAATGGTAATTTTTTATCCACATTCATAATGAAATATAAACTAAAAAACTTTAGGAATAACAACCTTTCTTTTCCCCCCAATTTCCTCAGCTTTTCCCTGTAAATAGAGATATGCAGTATATGCAGCAAGATATGCATCAAGTTCATGTTTATCTTTAACTTTTATTCCCAATTTTTCAGCCACTGCTTTATAATCCCTTTCATATATGCCCAAAATTTTTGCAGTTGCAGTAGGAAATACTTCTATAACTTTTGCATCAAATTTTTCAACGAGTTTTATTGCTCTCTTTGTAAGCTTCGCCATAGATTTCATTGTAGGGGGCAATGCTCCATATTTTTTAAGCAATCTATCTGCTTTCCTCACCATAATTCTTTTCATTAGGGGGGCGTCTATTGCAACTATATCTGGAGAAGAAGAATTTACAAATCTAACAATTTCATCATCTTCATAAAAAGAGAGAAATTCAACGCTTTCTTTACTCAATATACATATAGCTGTTTTATTCTTTGGTAAGGCAGATAAATCGATGCCCAAGCACTTCACATTTAATTATTACAGTTTGTTTAAAAATAGTTATCTATTTTTCTTAAAAATCGGGTTCGTCGAAAATTAAATGAAAATGAAATGTTGCCATGGTACCCTCTTCCATGCAACAATAAGCCAATAACAACCATTTCTTTTCATTT
>CAZBXJ010000224.1:0-1731 GCA_964495775.1 uncultured Thermoplasmatales archaeon
CAAGGAATCACCTTGCATGAAATATATTTTTTATATAAAAATCTTTTACTTTCCATGCTGTGTGGCACAATTCCATAACATTGAGATTCCTAGATCCACTGTTCGATTAATGCAAATTTTATGTTTATTCAAACAATGGAATAAACATTAATTCCATTAAGCATAACATTTAACATAGCATATTGGAATCTAATTTCATTCACTATGTTCTTCCATTTAACAGCAGTAACATACTCTCCATACTCTCTTTTAGCTCTTGAAAATGTAGTTTCATATGCCATCCTCTCTTTCCTCTGTTCATTTTTCCAGAAAATCTAGCTAAAAAGAATTTCTCCTCCTCTTATTAAATGCTCATTATATTCTTTCCAGTTCCCATTTTCTGACTCCTATCCCTGCTAGGGGTGCTATCAGAAAATATAAGAATTATGGTTTATGCCACAAAACATGAGTTAGCAAAGTTTATTTGTTATTCTTTAATATACTCAGCCGCAATGAAGAATACTTCCGCCCCTGATAGATGATGAGTATTACGCTATCAGAGCGGCTTTTTATTATGCATTCTGAAACAACGGATTTTATAAAAAATTGCATCTCGGGCATCAGAAATAAATGGTGTATCATAAAATAAATTTGTTAATGCCCGTTTATCACTATTGCTTTCTTTTCTTGATAACACCACAATATTAATATTGTGGTTTCTATTACTAAGGCGTATGTATGAAGTAAGATTTCATGGAAGAGGTGGTCAGGGAGGAAGAATGGCTGCCGAAGCGCTTGCTTTGGCTGCCTTTCTGGAGGGAAAATATGCGGTGAGCTTTCCTTTTTTTGGGGCTGAAAGAAGAGGAGCACCAGTGAGAGCTTTTACAAGGATAGATGATAAAAAAATTAGAATAAAGACACAAGTTTATGAGCCAGATTTTGTTGTTGTTCTCGATGAAACTCTGGTGGAAACAGAAGATGTCTTGGAAGGGCTTAAACCAGATGGAATGGTTTTGATTAATACCGTCAAGAAGCCAGAAGAAGTTCAGCTTTCAAAGCCAGTTAGATGTGCAACAGTAGATGCAACTTCCATCGCTCTCGAAATTTTAGGGAGACCAATAACAAATACTGCTATTTTGGGGGCAATAGCAAAAGCTACAGGCATTGTAAGCATTGATTCAATTGAACAGGCAATTATTGAGAAATTTGGTGCCCGTTTAGGCAAAGAAGCTGGAGAAAAAAATGCACAGGCAGCAAGAAAAGCTTATGAAGCAACTTTAGTAGGCGTTGCCAAAGGAGGAAAGGAATTCAAGCCACGCAAAAAATGGTTGCCTACTGTAGAGGAAATGCCTATAGGAGGAGCAATAGGAACAATGCAAACAGAAGCGGGCTTAGTTGGCATTGGCTCATTTATTGAAAATAAAACAGGTGACTGGCGTACTTTTATGCCTGTAATAAATAAAGAGAAATGCATTGGTTGTAAGTTCTGTTGGTTTTATTGTCCTGAAGGGTGCATATCAATGAAAGATGGAAAAGCAGAGGTAGATTATGATTATTGCAAAGGTTGCGGAATATGTGCAAATGAATGTCCTGTTAATGCTATAGAAATGAAAAGGGAGGTGAGGGCATGATTCAAAAGCTTCCTGCTAAAAAAATGGTTGTTACTGGAGATTATGCAGCTGCTTATGGAGCTTTGCTTTGTGATGTTGATGTTGTGGCAGCGTATCCAATTACTCCTCAAACTTTAATTGT
>CAZBXJ010000225.1:0-1726 GCA_964495775.1 uncultured Thermoplasmatales archaeon
TTCCAGCAGGATATGTATATGTCTTTACATAATATGGCAATATAGGATAGCCTTCTTGGTGCATATAAGAGGCATTTTCCATGGAAATTATGCAATATTTGCCATTATCAATTACTGGCAAATCATTATCCTTTTCCGCCTTAATAAAAGGCAGGAAAAGAAGAGCAACTAAAATTGCCATAAATTTTCTCATGGATATGCCCTCCTTAATAAGCGTGGAAATGGAGTTGCATCTCTTATATGCTCCAATTTTGCAAGCCAGCAAATCAATCTTTCCATTCCCAATCCAAAACCTGAGTGAGGAACTGAACCATAGCGACGCAAATCAAAATACCATTGATAATTTTCAATGTTAGCCCCGTCTTTTTTAAGCCTCTCTATCATTGATTCAATATCTTCTTCCCTTTCAGAGCCTCCTATTATTTCTCCATATCCCTCTGGAGCAAGCATATCCGCACATTCCACAGTTTTTTTATCAGGAGAAAGCTTCATATAAAATGCTTTAGATTCTGCTGGAAAATGGGTTACAAATATTGGCTTTTCTTCTTCCTCCACCAATGCCTTTTCATGTGGCGCCCCAAAATCATCACCCCATTGAATATCAAAACCTTTTTCCTGCAAAATTTTGATTGCATCCTTGTATTTTATCCTTTTGAAAGGTGGCTCAACAACCATTAAATCTTTTGGATCTCTTCCAAGAAATTCTAACTGCTCTTTACATTCCTTGGCAACTTTTTGGCATACATAGCTTATCATTTCTTCCTGCAATTTCATATTTTCTTCGTTTCTCACCCAAGCTTCTTCTGCTTCCAAATGCCAGTACTCTATTAAATGTCTCCTTGTTCTCGACTTCTCCGCCCTAAATGATGGCGTCAAACTCCATACCCTTTCCAAGGAAAAAATTAAAGCCTCCAGATACATTTGAGCTGTCTGGCTTAAATATGCTTTTTGCCCAAAATAATCAAAGGAGAAAACCGTTGCTCCTCCTTCGGCGGCGTTCATTGTAATAACGCTTGGAGTAACCTCCCAGAATTCATTTTCATCAAACCATTCCCTTATAAATTTCAGAGTCTTTGCCTTCAATTTCATTACTTCTGTTAGCTTTCGCGAGCGGAGCCACAAATGGCGGTTGTCCAGCAAAAATTCGACACTCTGGTATTCTGTTATTGGAAATTCTTCAGCAAAGCCAACAACATTAAATTTTGTAGCATGAATTTCTCTGCCTCCAGGGGCTCTTTCATCTTCATGAATTACTCCTTCCACCTCAATAGATGATTCGATTAAAGCTTTTTTTGCATTCTGAAATTCTTCATCCACCACCTTCCCTTTTTCGACAATAACTTGAATTATACCTGTTGAATCTCTTACAACAATAAAAATTATCTTTCCTCCCTTCCTTTTTCTATAAATCCATCCTCTTATCTTTGCTTTTTCTCCCTCTCCTTTTTTCAATGCATCTCTTATCTTTTCAAATTCCATTGTTTTTAATATAATCCTATCATAAAAATTTTGGTGTTTTGGATGTTTGGGTTCTTGGAAGCATTTACTATCCATCATCAGGCTGAGAAGGAACTAAACAGTACTTCGGAAAGTAGACTATAACAAATGAATTTGCTCGATAGATCTGGAGACATTGAGCAAAATTTATCATGTTATTTTGGTACTGAAAAGAATGAGAACAGAAAAATAGAGAAAGAATTCTCGAAAAATTCAACAAAATGAACTT
>CAZBXJ010000226.1:0-1722 GCA_964495775.1 uncultured Thermoplasmatales archaeon
GGCTTACTGCATTTGTAGTCATTTACAATCTGGAGGTGAGAATTTCTTGACAGTCTCTTTATCGTCATTCAAAAAACATTTATTTGGATATTATTTTTCATGCCATGAAAATATTTGTTGATACCGCCGATTTAGATGAAATTTTAGAGGCAAAAAAGTGGGGCATTGTAGATGGTGTGACAACAAATCCCTCCCTAATTAAAAAAGCTGTTGAAAAACTAAAGGAAAAAGGAGAAGAAATAAGCATGGAAGAGTATATAAAGAAAATTTGTAAGGCTGTTAATGGCCCTGTAAGTTTGGAAGTAAAGAGTGTGAAAGCTGAAGAGATGGTAAAAGAAGCGGAAATTTTATTCAATAAATTTAACCATGTTAACAATAATGTTGTCATAAAAATACCAATTTCTACAGCAATCAATGAGAATGATGAGCTATTTGAAGGAATAAAGGCAATAAAGGAACTTGAAGCAAAAGGAATCCCAACAAATGCTACCTTGGTGATGACCCCAACGCAAGCCCTGCTGGCGGCGAAGGCGGGAGCGAGTTATGTAAGCCCATTTTTAGGAAGGGTTGATGACTATATAAGGAAGAAATTGGGAATTGAATTTGGGAAATGGGATTATTTTGATGGAAAAGAAATGAAGAAAATAGAGGAGGAGAAAAGGATGAATGTGGAAGATTATAAGAAAAGGGTTGAAATTGATTATAGCGATGCTGGTATATATGATGGAATAGAGCTTGTAGAAAGCATAATAAAAATCTATAGAAGTTATAATTTCAAAACAAAAATAATTGCAGCAAGCGTTAGAAATGTGATTCAGGTAAGAAAGGTTGCAGAGATGGGTGTTGATATAGCAACTATTCCATTTCATGTAATAAAGGAAATGATTTCTCATTATAAGACGAGAGAAGGAATGAGAAAGTTTTTAGAAGATGTTGTAGAAGAGTATGAGGAAATTTTCAAGTAGTATCTGGCAATGAGAAAAAAGCAACTATCTCAAGAACCTTTGCTACAAACACAACAATAAATCCAACAAAAACTATTACCGTTGCCATCCCAATCAAATATATTAAGGCTGTTGTAGAAAATAAATCTACCTTGGTATGACGAGATATTGCATCATAACTCTTCTTATAATATATTGCTCCAATTATTCCAAAAATCCAGTATGTGACGAGGGCAAGGAACAATCCAACAAAAAATTTTTTAATAAGTTTGAAACCTTCCAGCTCTTCTCTAAGCAATGGAAGTAATGAATATCCGGTATATATCAAAAACACGGCAATACCCACAACGACTCCTAATATTCCCAAGATGAAATAGATGATATAATTTTTAAAAATATCATGGTTATTTACTGCCTCGGATATTTTTTTCACTGCAATCAACAACAATATTATTCCTGCTATAGTAATGGCTACGCCAGCGTAGGGAACAATGCCACCAAACAGAGAAAGAATAGCCCCTACACCTCCATATATCTTTGCCTGTTTTAGGTCCATATAATGTCATTTTTTGTTTTCATATGAACTTTTCTGTTTTTTCTCCTATATCATGGCATTTAAAGTTGCAACATCATTTACTACTTGAGCAAGCTATCGCAAATTTTCAAATTTTTCATAAAAATTTGCGCGCTTAACGCTTAACCAAAAATTTCATGTATGCGGGTGCCGGGATTCGAACCCGGGGCTAAGCCGTGGCAGGGCTTTGTGTTACCAGCTACA
>CAZBXJ010000227.1:0-1703 GCA_964495775.1 uncultured Thermoplasmatales archaeon
TTCGGGCGAATATGATATAGCTGCTCTAATTCAAGCCTATACTATTGAGGAATTAAATAGTAAAATCGACGAAATAAGGAAGCTTCCCTCAGTTTTGAATACAAAAACTTTAATAAAACTTAAAGATTAGTGGAATTAAGTTCCAATGTCAGATGCTCGAATGGCTTTAAGAGCACGATACATTTTCTCATAAGCTTCAGCAAATTCTTTATCTCTAGAAAGTAGCCTACGTGTAGACATATAGAATTTTATGAAACCATTAAAGTCCTTATTTTCGATGATCTCCTTTAGCAATATAGCTTTAGACATGAATTTTTCTAGATATTTAGTTACATATTTATTGTCGATTTGTATCGAGGCATAAAGAGATGGTTTTTCGGTCATAACACCTTCACTTAGAGCCAGCTGCAACATGAAAGTTGTTCCACCCAACCGTCTAAGAAATTCTAAATTTTCCTCACTCACCACCGATGCAAAAATAATATTCACAAAATGCGTTAATGCTAAGGTTAATGCCATGGCATCATCATGGAGCTCGCCATTCACAACTATTATTTCAGCATCAGGGAAAAATTTTTTGGCCAGTTTTTCCTCAACTGTCTGGTCACGTAATGGTATAAGCGCAATTCTTTCACCTGCCATTCCCTTAGCACCAGATCCAAATAACGGATGAATCGAGAGGGCTTTTATTCCACGTTCAGCAATACGACTCATTATTGGGAGGACCTTAAATTTAAGTGAGGAAATCTCCACAACGATTTTAGGTTTTTTTAATTCCGGCAGTATCTCGATTAAAACTTTCGGTGTAACATTGATTGGTGTTGATAAAAAAGATAAATCGGCTATTCTAACTGCTTCAAGGTTGTTTTTAGCTAATTTTACACCTAAACTCTTAGCGATTGCTTCAGCTTCATTCATTCTCACATCTGATATTATAACCTCGTATCCACGTTTAACAAAATATTTTGCGAACCATACACCCATTCTTCCAGCTCCACCGATTATTGCAACACGCAATCTTAAACCTCCAAATACTATATGCATAGCCTATATTTTCATAACGTTCTGTTGTACACGCTTAGACTCATCAATTAGAAGATTTAGAAGCTTAAGTGAAAAATTCACGTTTATATTATACCTTCGACTTAAATCTATAACCTTATTCCTTAACTCTTGCTCAATCAGCGGATCCTCTATTGGCATATTATTTTTGGCTTTTATTTCACCTATTTTCTTCGCTATGGCGATTCTCTCTCCAGATAGACGAATTATTTCGAAAGTTATTTTCGCCATTTTATTTCTGAGATCTTTCAATTTTTCCATCGAATCTGTAACCAAAATTTCCCCCTCAACACTGCAGGTGTTACTTTTTAATGTAAAAACATTTTACAACAAAAATATAAAATGCTTAGTCCTACAATAGTTATTTTTAGGGTCTCACATATTCTGGAGGATGAAAAATAAAATGCATCTGATAAACTTTAAGGAATTATCCGGCCAGCAAATTATGGAGATTGTCGATAAAGGCATAGAGATAAAGCATAATCCAGAAGAATACCAAGATTCTCTGAAGAGTAGAACATTAGCTATGATTTTTCAGAAAACATCAACTAGAACCAGAGTTTCTTTTGAGGTTGCTATGACGCAACTTGGCGGTCACGCAATATACATGGATTGGAGAGAGACAAACTTTACCCTAGCAG
>CAZBXJ010000228.1:0-1689 GCA_964495775.1 uncultured Thermoplasmatales archaeon
ATCAATGGGTGGGGTGCATATTTTTATCGAAAAATTTAGTTAAGTTAACAGCACCGTCCAACAAACAAAAAATTTTTCTTCTATTTCATATACATCATCATGAAGCTGAAGTGGCTTGGGCATTCTTGCTTTATTATAGAGGGAAATGATAGAATTATCGTTGACCCATTTATTACAGGAAATCCATTATGCAAGGAAAAAATTGAGGATATAGAGGTTGATATAGTTGCAATAACTCATGGACATGGAGACCATTTAGGAGATGGAATAGAAATAGCAAAGAGGAACAATGCAAAGCTTGTTGCCATCCATGAAATAGCTCAATATGCAATAAAAAAGGGAGTGGATGCAGAAGGAATAAATATGGGAGGAGGAGTAAAGGTAAAAAATACAGAAATTTACATGACTCCAGCCTGGCATTCTTCAGGCTTAGATGAAACAGATTTTTCAATTTCAACAACTCCAGCTGGCTTAATCATAAAATCAGGAGGTGTTGTATACCATGCAGGCGATACCTGCCTATTTTCAGATATGAAACTTATTGGCGAGCTCTATAAACCAGATGTTGCTCTACTGCCCATAGGAGGAAGATACACAATGGATGTAAAGCAAGCAGCAATGGCAGCAGAATGGATAGGGGCAAAGATAAACATACCAATGCATTACAACACATTTGATTTGATAAAGGCTGATGCCATGGAATTTAAAAAATTGGCAGAGCAGAGAGGAGCGAAGGTAATAATAATAGAGCCAGGAGAAGAAATAGAAATTAAATGATATTTCTTTCTTTCAAAATTCTATAGCATTCTTCCGCCACTTCCTCCTTGCTTTTTTCAGCATTTATTATTACAATTCTATCTTTTTCCTTCTTAGCTATTTCCAGATAATTTTCCTGCACCTTTTCCAAGAATTTTTCATCTTCATATACAATCAATTTTCTATCTTTTATTCTCTCGATTGCTTTTTTGGGCTCAATTACTAAAAGAAAAGTTATATCTGGCTTTATAATGAATGGCTTGTGTAGCCAGCTCAGCCACTCTTCAATGTTCTCCATTTTTATATGCTCCTTTTGATAAGCAAATGTTGAATCAATGAAGCGGTCGCAAATCACAATTTTACCTTCATTTAGCCATTTCTTTATTTCCTTAATATGTTCATTTCTATCAGCCAAAAAAAGAAAGGCAATTGTTATTGCATCTCTTCCTTCTTCTAAAGCTTTTTTAACACTTTTGCCTATCCAGCTATCTGTAGGCTCAGTAGTAAAAATTGAATTTTCTATTTTACTGTGTAAAATTTTTGCTACTGTTGTCTTTCCTGAGCCATCTATGCCTTCAAATGTTATTAATTTTCCCTTCATCATCCAAAAATAAATCCCATTCCTTCGCTAGCCTTTTCTTCGTCTGCAACAAATTTTTCATTTATTTTCTCAGCCTCTCCTCCTTCCAGCAATTTTCCCTTATCACCAATAATTTCCTTCGCTTTTTCAATTGCCTCCTCATCTCCCTCAATTTTCAAATAAATTTTCTCTCCTTCCAAGCCAAGAGATTTTGCATCTCTTGTCCATATGCTTTGCCTGCTCACCAAATCATCTTTCTTTATCTCATCTATTATTCTTTCATTCTCTTTTTCTATTTCAAATATTGCGTAAGCCATAATGGTATATGCTTTCTCTTTAAAGTTATTTTTGCT
>CAZBXJ010000229.1:0-1683 GCA_964495775.1 uncultured Thermoplasmatales archaeon
CAATTCGTGTGTATAGAGATGAGAAGATATGGTAGATTCATCTATTTCTTCTGGTTTTAATTTTCCTGCCTTCACTTTTTCCATAATTTTTTTTGTTGCCTCCGTTATCTCATCCCTCCCTCCATAAGCTACAGCAATATTGAGGATATAATTTGAATAACCCTCAGTTGCCTTCATAACTTCCTCCGCCTTCTTTCTGACTTTTTCTGGCAGAAAATCGAGATTGCCAATAATTCTAACTTTTATTCCATATCTGTGTATTCTTTCGTCTCTAAGCAACTCATCAAATTTTTCAAAGAATAAGTCCATAAGCTCCACAACTTCTTTTTTTGCTCTTCTAAAATTTTCCATGGAAAAAGCATAGATCGTAAGCACCTTTATATCTAGTTCTCTGCATATTTCCAGAATCTCTTCTACTCTATCCGCTCCTTTTCTATGTCCTTCGCAAATATCCATTTTCATTTCCTTTGCAAATCTCCTGTTTCCATCCATGATTATTGCAACGTGTTTGGGAAGAGGATGCCTTTTAATTTCTTTTAAAAGTTCTCTTTCCCTAAATTCTTCTATTTTTTCTATTAACAGCTTAAAAAATTTACTCGAAAAAATATTTTTTGTGATATTGCTGAAGAGCATGAAATCCATTATTTTTCTTTCAAAACGAATCCACTTCCTTTTTATTTCCTTCTTTATCATTCCAGCACCCTTTTTTTCTTCCCTTGCCACTCAATAATTTTTATAAATAAGGAATAAAATGGCTTTAGGAAAAAATCCCTTTTTCTTTCCTGGAAGTATTCATTGGCTATTATTTTCACCCATTTTATGTCATGTTGCAAACATTTCATTAGCAACTCGCGATGCAGTTCATTCATTTCATGTTCCTTAAACCAATCTTTATCCTTAAGTTTGCCCATTGGAACAAAAAAGAGAGGCACAATAAGACTCTTAAAATCTCTTAAATCATCCATAAGCTCTATTGTTTTTATGATATCATCTTCAGTTTCTTCTGGTAATCCAGTTATTAGGGTGCATGCAGGTATGAGATTGTTATCGGTCATTATACCTGCTGCTTCTTTAACAATTTCTGGATATTGCTCTGGCTTGAATGGCTTTGCCTTTGCTGGCATTGCTTTTTTAATGAGCTCTGGCGAGCCCGTTTCGATGCCCATCTCAGCTCCCCACCATCTCTGCTTTTCATCGCATATTATCTCTGATACTTTTTCAATTATTTTTGGCTTTGCAGCTACAGCGGCAAAAGAAGCATGACTCCATGAAATTGTATCCATAATTTTCTTTGCAAGCTTGTTTACTTTCAAAACCTTTTCTTCATCTGGAATCACACTCTTCACTCCATACAACATGACATCTTCTGCATGCAAAATGCCACCTTTGATTCCATGCTTTCTATTTACCATCAGTTCCCTCTCAATTTTTTCATATGGATACCATCTCAAGGGGCGAAGAGTTACAGAGCAAAATTTGCAGCCACGAGGACATCCACGCCCTATTTCTACAAGTCCATTTACACTCGGCTTTTTTATATCTGGAATTTCATCAAGGCTTGGAGCTTCATTGGGCAATTTTTCTATATATCTGGGCAATTTTTCCCCATTCAAAGCTTTATGGAAAATCTCAACAATATCCTTCTCTGCCTCTCCATCATAAATGCAATCTATTTTGTAACGA
>CAZBXJ010000230.1:0-1643 GCA_964495775.1 uncultured Thermoplasmatales archaeon
CTGTGCATAGTTAAAACATCGCAAAACAGAGATTCTGAACCATTTGAATGAACAATATCTATGTTGAATTTCTCTTTCAGCTTTTTTGTATATTTTGTGTTATAGTAAGCATTTGAAGAAATTTGAAGCCACAAAGGTTTTTCTATCATCGGTTTTTTATGAACAATTAAATTTTCAACTTTGTAATCATATTTTGTTGTGAGTAAATGAATTTCATGTTCTCTAACGAATTTCTCGGCTAACTCTGCTACATATCTTGATATTCCACCATGCTTGTTAAAGCCCCTACTAACAAGCAATATCCTCATTTTTCTCTCCCTTTAATAATTTTGGCAGGAATTCCAACAGCAACTGAACCTTTTGGAATGTTCTTAGTCCAACTATTCTATTTCCAAATTTTCTAACTTGGCTCATAATAATTGTGCCTGAAATTTTCCAATTTTTAAGCATCCTTAAAGCTCCGCATTGTTCAAAAACTTTAAAGAACAACTTCATTTTCCAATCAACTCCCCATACTTCTTTATAGCCATCTTTGCTATTTTACTCCAATCGTATTTTTTAACTATTTCCTTCGAAGCTTTGCCCATTTTCATAAATAAATTTTTATCGTAAATTTTTAAAACTGCATCTACGATTGCTTTTGGATCTTTTGGAGGAACTAAAAATCCACTAACTTCGTCTTTGATTGCTTCTCTCATGTTTAGGATATTGGTTGTAACTACTGGCTTTCCACATGCCATTGCCTCCAAAACTACAAGTGGTGGACATCCCCCTTCATACAACGTTGGTGTCACAGAAATGTCAGCTAACGTGTAGAGCTGAAACATAAATTCGTCTGAAATGTTTTTAAAATGTAAAACTTTTTCTTGCAATCTATATTTCCTTATTAATTTTTTTATGCTATTTTCTTCTGGACCGCTTCCAACTAAAATAAGTTTTGTATTCAGTTCCTTGTTTAAGAGTTCAAGTGCCTTAATCAAATACGGGACTCCTTTATTTGGTGATAGACGATTTACATTTATCAGAACTATGTCAGCATCTTGTAAGTTAAATTCCTCTCTGGTTAATTTTGTATCTTCTAAAGATTTTTCAATATCATTTAAATCAATTCCATTCGGCAAGTGGAAAATTTTTTCTTTTGGAACTTTAAAGAGATTTATTATATCTTTTGTATTAGCCTCTCCAAGTGACGCTATTACATCCGCATTCTCCATATTTCTTTTCGACATTCTATAAGATAAAATTTCTAAAAGTAATCCTCTAATCCCCTTTATTTTGAATGATTCAAGACCAAAAGGTTGAACAATAACTGGTTTTCTGTCTCTAAGATTGGAATAATGATACGTTCCTGCTGTGCCATGTAAAACATCAAATTTAATTTTTTCAAGAAATTTCTTGACATTTAAAGAAAAGGGATAGTACCACAAACTCATAAAAGGCTTTCTATTGAAATTTGGAGGGATAAACGTATATTTAATACCATCGAGCTCCACGACTCTATTTCCACTTTTATCTTGCGAAGTTACAATTTCAACTTTTATATCTTGCTCGACCAAATGCTTAGCTAAGTTGTAATAATATCTTTCCATTCCTCCATATCCGTGAAACGGGTATATTGCCCTTGTAGAGATTACAACTTTCAT
>CAZBXJ010000231.1:0-1641 GCA_964495775.1 uncultured Thermoplasmatales archaeon
GTTATGCAAAAAATAGTTAGCCTTTTATATAAGAAAGCCTAATCTGTATACACCATATAATAAAAATAGAATAAGGGGAAAGGGTAGCTAACCAATTAAATCAATGCCCATTTTTTGTCCATTTTGCCACTTCGGCAATACAACACTTTCTCCTCCTGGAGAAAGAATATATGGGGAAGAGACACCAGTCATTATTGCCATTATTCTGCATTTCCCATTATAATCCTTATTCACTCTCGCTCCTAGTATAACATTTGCATATGGATCTAATTCTTGAGTCATATATTCTGCAACTTTTTCTGCAAATTCTAATGTCATGTCTGGTCCGCCAGTTATATGAATTAGACAGCCTTTTGCTCCTCTGTAATCTACTTCCAGCAATGGATGATGCATTGCTTCATGCGCCAATGCCTCTGGACCATCTCTTGTTGCTCCTTCTCCCCAGAGCATAGCTGCAACATCTCCTCCAGAAACAATTGTTTTTACATCTGCGTAGTCCAAGTTGATTAATGATGGCTCCACAATTGTTTCTGATATTCCTTTTACTGTCTCTGCAATGAGCTGGTCCATAACAGAAAATGCCTTATCTATTGGCAAATGAGGAACAAATTCAAGGAGTTTATTGTTATCTAAAATAACAACTGAATCGCATTCTTTCCTTAACTCTTCTAAGCCCTGCTCTGCTCTTATCATTCTTCCTCTTTCTACTTTAAATGGTATCGAAACCATCCCAACTACAATTGCTCCGGCTCTTTTTGCAATTTTTGCTATGATTGGAGAAGCTCCGGTGCCTGTTCCTCCTCCCATTCCTGCTGTTATGAAAACTAAATCTGGCTCACCTATTATTTCTTCAATTTCATCTCTCGATTCCTCTGCACACCTTTTTGCTACTTCTGGATATCCACCAGCTCCTAAACCCCTTGTTATCGCTTTGCCAATAAGTAATTTTTTATCTGCTCTTGCCATATCTAAAGCCTGCTTATCCGTATTAATTGCTACTGTTGTTGCTCCTTTTATGCCAATGTCCTGTAGCCTTGTAACTGTATTCCCTCCTGCACCCCCGACTCCTATAACAAGTATTTTTGCTACACCAAATTCATCAAAATCAACTTGCTTTTCATCTTGGCTATATTTTAAAGCATTTTCAATTACACTTTTCATCTTATCTTCCTCCTAGGGCTGGTAGCGGCATCCCATCCCCTCCCATAACAACCGCCACCTCACCTCTTTTTTAACTTATTTATTTCTTCTGTCATTGCTTCAAGCTCTTGCAATTTTCTCCACATCTCTGCTTTCTCTTCGATATCATGCATCATTTCATCAACGAGCATTTTGATTGCTCTTCTTATTGCTTCTGAACGTGAACCAAATTCTCCCATTTTAACAAAGGTGTCAATAGCCTTTACGAGATGCACTGGAAGCCTTACTGTTATTTTTTCTGTTTCCATATTACCACCATCAAGATGGCATCAGGACATACCTGTTATGGACAATGTCCTTCCTATGCCATCTTTTGTCAGCTTTTGTCTGACAAAAGTAATATATTGTGAGTTTATATACTTTTCTGTTTGGATTGGAAAATAATATGGCAGATACAGATTTACTGTTTTTAAATCTGTATTTTGTTATTGCTGGTCTTTT
>CAZBXJ010000232.1:0-1635 GCA_964495775.1 uncultured Thermoplasmatales archaeon
TCAGGTTCTTCAAATCCCATTCTTCCACTAAATCATATTCCAGCGCATCTATGCCAAGGATCAGGACCCTATTTATCTTCATTTCTCAGCACCTTTTCGTAAACTTTTATCGTCTGTTCTGCCAACCTTTCCCAAGTGAATTTTTCTTTTGCCATTTTATATGCTTCTCTCCCCATTTTTTCGTAATCCATATTGAATATCTTTTTAATTGCATCTATTAAAGCATTCAAATCATTTGGCGGAATTACTAACCCTGTTTTTTTGTTTATAATCATTTCCGATAAAGCTCCCACATCTGTCGCTATGACAGGTCTTCCGAAGGAATAGGCGAGAGGTATTATTCCAGATTGTGTTATTTCTATGTATGGCAATACAACGACATCAGATGCATTAAAATAAATTTGTACATCATCTCTCGGAATATATTTATCTATTACAATGATATTGCGCATTTTTTTAGCTTCCTTTTTTATATATTCTGCAGTCTTAGGATCGTGTTTTCCTGTTCCAACAATCAAACAAATATAACTGTCATCCAGCTTTTTAAAAGCCTTTATAAGTTCTGAATATCCCTTGTATCTTTTTATCATTCCAAATGATAAAATCACTTTTTTATTATATGGTATATTTAAGATATCCCTTGCCTCTTTTTTTCCTATAGTGTTTTTGTATTCAAAACATGGATGAAATATTATTTCAATGTTTTCAATTTCCACATCAAAATATTTCTTCAATCTCTCGATATTTTTCTTATAATGAACAAATTTGTAATCAGAATTGTAATACAGCCATTGACATTTTTCTCTTGAACGCAATTTTCTGTTGCTGTATTTAAAATCGCTGATATCGTGTATTGTCCAGATGATCTTGTATCCTATCTTTTTTAAAAATTTTATAATAATTTTCATGAGAAAGGTGGAAGGAAAGACATACTCAAAATGGATATGAAAAATAGTATATCCTTTCAGCTTTAAATATATCAATCTGAATATGTCATAAAAAATTGCATAATGGAATGGCGGTAATAAAAAAACGTTTACCCCTTTTTTTTCCAATGCTTTTTTAAGCTGGACAACATAATCATGATTGTTAGGTGTCATAACTACATTTATCTTTCCCATTTCACAATCCTTGATTGCATGCATTGGTTCCACCATTCATTTAAGATATATAAAAACAATTTTTTGTTTACATTTTATTCCTTCAAAATGAAGGATAATTGGTGATTCAAGTGATTTAAAACCAACCATCGCTTTTGATAGATGCGTCTCTTCTGAAACAGTCGTTCTAGATTTCATTGTCCCCCCTTTATGATTCTTCTCCTTCGTAAAGATTTTGCCATTCTTTTATCCTCTCGCTAGGTGGAAAATCCCTTTACTTAAAAAGTTAACCGAATGGTATTTTTGAAATTATTTGTGGATAGGTAAGTCCTATCTCTAAGCATCTGCATAATAGCGCAGTATCTAATATGAAATGTCCACATACTTGGTTGATCCTCTCATAAAAATTCTGGGCACTGCGAAATTAATTGTGGATGAATAAGATAGATATACCGTGCATCCGATGCGGTTGTGGGGATGGGGATGCACGGTATATCCTGTCCCTACTGCAGGAGCAAGGACGTGGTGAAGAATG
>CAZBXJ010000233.1:0-1630 GCA_964495775.1 uncultured Thermoplasmatales archaeon
TTTCTATTGCTTTTAGTGCCTTCTTTATTTTCATTTCCACACCATCTTTTTCATCTAGAGCAAGTTCTAGATAACCCTTTGCTATAACTAATGGATTGAAAAAGAAATGAGCGGTTTTAAGTTTAAATTCTCTTTCTTTTTCTAAAGCTTTTTTCATTCTTTCTTCTGCTTTTACCCTGTCAGTAATATCTATTGCAATTTCCATTCTGACTATTCTGCCATCTGGCCATGTTATAGCGCGATCTATGCATCGGTACCATCTTTTATTTATCTTATTCTGGAATTCCCAGACATATACTTTTCCATAATTTTTGCCCAAAATTTTATTATTGGTACAAAAGCTGCATGGTTTATTCTGATTCTGAAATACTTTGTAGCACTTTTTGCCGATAATATTTTCACCAAAAAGTTTTTTAATAGTCCTATTTGCAAAAAGAATTTCATATGTTTCAGGATCTGCCACATAAATTGGTTCGTCGATTCCTTCAAAGATGGATAGAAGCTGTTTTCTTTCCTTTTCAAGCTCCTGCTCCGCAATTTTTCTTTTCGTGATATCGACAATGTAGCCGTGATAATGTGTTATTTTTCCCTTTGCGTTTTTTCTTACAACAGTAAAATCATGAACCCATCTTACCTTTCCCTTGGCATCAATGATGCGATATTCCTGTTCAAACTGGGTGACTCCCTTTTTCTTGTAAAATTCAGATTCTTCCAGAACTCTTTTTAAATCCTCTGGATGAATAATTTTATCATACATGATTTTGCCACTTGTAAAATCCTCTGCTTTATATCCAAAAACATCCTCTACATTGGGAGAAACATATTCAACCGGAATGTGTCCCTCCCCAGCTTTCCATTTAAAAACAACAACCGGCCCTCCAATAAATAATGCTCTTTCCTCCTTTAATGCTTCTAACAATCTTCTTTCCTCTGTTATATCTCTTATAATACCAAGGGCGTGTGGTTTATCTTCATATATTATTTTACTCAGAGATAACTCAACAAAAATTTCTTTTCCATCCAGCCTTTTCAGTCGTAATTCATAATTTTTAATTGAGATTTTCCCTGATAATGCTTGTTCAACATCCTTTATTATTTTCTTTCTATCTTCAGGATGCAAAAAATGAAGCAAGTTTTTATCTTTTATATCATCGAAAGATTTCGCACCCAGAATCTTGAGGAAGGAAGGATTGGCATATACTGGTTTATAACCAATAGCAAGAAATATTCCATCTGTGCTATTTTCCGCCAGAATACGATATTTTTCCTCACTCTGTTTAAGCTTTTTTTCCATCTCCTTTTTCTCTGTAATATCTCTTATGATAACGAGTTCAGCAGGATGTTCTTCATAATCTATTATAGCAACGGTAATTTGTACAAATATTCTTCTGCCATCTTTTCCAATAAGAATAGTTTCATATATATCCTCAACTTTTTCTCCTCTGGTACGTTTTTCATATAGCTGAAGAACTTTTTCTTTTTCCTCTGGAGCGATAAATTGTATGAAATGTTTTCCAATGATTTCATCCTTCTCATAGCCACCAATTTCAAAAACTTTTGGGTTTGCATATTTTATAATACCATCTTGAATAATGCAAATTCCATCGTTGGCTTTTTCCACCAAAACCTC
>CAZBXJ010000234.1:0-1629 GCA_964495775.1 uncultured Thermoplasmatales archaeon
ATCTTTTTTTAATTTTAACAAAAGGCATTATAGTCGAATTGTTTATGAAATAATAAGATTTGCATTCTTTATAAGATTCTAAAGCGTAAAGAAAAGCATCCTCTATTAAAAATTTTTCTCTAATATTTTTTTCAACATTTTCTCTACATCTATTTCTAACTCATCCCTATATTTATTTTTGAGGACTATCGATAAAATCTCCTGAAACACAAATAATGCAATTGTAGATTCTCCGTCCTGATCAGAAAATGGGTATAAATAAGTTGGTGGCTTTTCGATGCTCAAATCAATTTTTGTTGAAAATTTATCATTTAATTCCTTGCGCTTAAAATCATTTCTTTTCGAGATATTTGTATTAGAAAATATGATTACTGGAAATTTGTGATATTCCTCAATTTTATTTATTATTTCTTTATTATCTTCTTCCACAGCAAAACATATATCCAAACCTAATTTTGCAGGATCGTAAACATTTACTTTTGGTCTTACATGTTGAGGATCCATTTTGATATATTTTATTATTTGTTTTCTATCTTTATCACTAATATTTTTGCCACTTTTACATTCAACTATTAGTGCATGAATTAGTTTATTAGAACTAAATAATAAATCAGGATTTACTATCTTTCCTTCATCATCTGGAATTTTTGGTTCAATTCCTTCGACTTTAAATCCTAAATCTTTTAAAGGACTCGGCCAATTATGAATAGGTTTTGCTAGCCCTATCATTTTATTCATTAGCAAGGTATGTTTAGATAATCCTTTCATCCTCCCCTCCATACAATTCAGCTTGTGAATCATAATAGTGTTGTATGTTTGTGAATAATCTCAATATTGTGTTACCACAGCTATCTTTTGGTAAATATATCCTCATCCATTCTGGAGTTATTTCGAAGTATAGTTTATCTCCTGTGTGCAAATCTATTGCATTTACTCTCACAAAATCTTTTTCGATGAATTGTTTTATACCCCATAATCTAAACGGTTTTTTGGATGAAAATAAATCGGATAGAAATCTTTCTAAGTCATCTATTGTTCTCTTTAGGATAATCGTTAGCGGTTGCCCTCCTATACCATATTTACCCTCTTCTTTAAAGTAAACGAGCCAATTATTTTCAATAGATTTGATTATTTCCTCATATTTCCTCTGGATTTTATTAACAATATAAAAATGTCCATCAACAGAATTTCCTCTTGCAGTAAATTTTGCCCAAAAAGATATATCGTCGATTACAAAATTTTCTCTATCAACATAATGCTTAATGCCAATCCCAGATAATGCAATTGAAAAATTGAGGTCTTTATCTTGTCTTAGTATTTCTAACACTTTTGGAGCTGTATTACCCCATAACCTCATTGATAAACTGCTAACTGCAACATCATCTTCTCTTTTATCAAACTCATTTTCATACTTTAGACTAAACCCTCTAAAATGCTCTTCCTTTCCAACATCTTCCATAAATTGGTTCGGAAACCAAGGGTGATCTAAATTATTTAATGTCATTCCAATTATTTTGCTAATAAAAAAATCGGTGAATACGGAAGAGCTTACTGAATGGAATAACCAAAATCTAGGGTTTATTGTATCAACAAAAAATATTCCTCTTTCACCATTTTTTCTACCGTTGA
>CAZBXJ010000235.1:0-1616 GCA_964495775.1 uncultured Thermoplasmatales archaeon
GATATGAAAATCAAAGTGCAACTTATGGAATTAACCTGCTTTATGATTTATATGGAAATGACACCTATTTTGATGCATCTTATTCTTACGGAGGCATAAATTCATATTTTGACTTGGAAGGAAATGACAGATATTATGGAGATATAGCTGTTTCATACAATGATGGAATGAGTTTTTTAATTGATATAAAAGGAAATGATGTTTATAAAGGCATTGCATACACACAAGCTTTCTCAAAAAAAGGCTTTTCCCTATTATTTGATTTTATGGGAGAAGATGTATATAATGCATCTTCATTTTCCCAAGCAAGCAGTATAGAAGGAATAGCTATACTACTTGATGTGTTTGGAAATGATGTATTTAAAGCGAAAGATTATTCACAAGCTTTTGCAGATGGAATGAGTGGGAGGAGCATATCATTATTTTTGAATTTACAGGGAGATGACTTGTATATGGCTGGAAACTATTCTCAAGGATATGCAGAAGATTTAGCCATTTCTGTTTTTCTGGATGTATTAGGCGCAGATAACTATAAAGCGAATAAATTTTCACAAGCCTCCGCCATTTTAGGCTTGGCTAGCTTAATTGATGTTGATGGAATAGGAAAATTTACAGGAGGCTTCGCAAGCCAAGGATATAAAATGGGAGGAATATCATTTTTCATGCAAGATGTTGAGCCAAGAGGAAATGAAAATATCATACAGCTATTCGATTATTTAAATTTCTATTTCAGGGAGCTCTTTCCTCAATTTGTTTAATGTTATCTCCACAAGCTCTTCTGCCTTTCCTATATAATTCTCTGGATTGAATAGAGTGTCGATATCGCCTATTTTCTCAACAATTTCTCTTTTTTCTTTCAGCACATCCTTTAAATGCAAATTTCTCTTCAACGCTTCCATTGCGCATTGCCTCATTAGCTCGTGCGCCTCCTGCCTTCCCATTCCTTTTTCTACCAACTTTATCATAATTGTCTCTGTAAATATTAGCCCTTTGCTTAGTTCAATGTTCTTTTTCATTTTTTCAGCATTTATTTTTAAGCTTGAGAAAACTTTGTTAACTTGGTAAAGAATCCAATCGGTTAATATGAGAGAATGAGGTATTATAAAGCGTTCTGCAGATGAATTGCATAAATCTCTTTCATGCCACTGTATAGCATTTTCCCATGCTGGAATGAGATTACTCCTTATTACTCTTGCAAGTCCACAAATTTGCTCACATATTATTGGATTTCTTTTGTGAGGCATTGTCGAAGAGCCCACCTGCTTTTCTCCAAAAAATTCTTCTACTTCAGCAATCTCGCTCCTCTGCAAATTTCTCACTTCAGTGGCAAATTTTTCTAATGAAGCTGCAACATTAGCAAGAAAAGAAAGCAATTCAACATACCTATCTCTTCCAACAATCTGTGTAGCAGGAATCTCCGCCTTTAACCCAAGCTCCTTCATCACAATATCCTGTATCTCAAAAAATTTTTCTCCAAATGCCGCCCCAGTTCCAACAGCCCCCGCCATTTTGCCCACACTTACCTCTTCTTTAACTCTTTTTAACCTTTTATAATGTCTAAACATCTCCGCCATAAAAACAGCCATTTTTAAGCCAAATGTAATTGGCAGGGCATG
>CAZBXJ010000236.1:0-1601 GCA_964495775.1 uncultured Thermoplasmatales archaeon
ATTCATCTGGAAATGGCCATACGGTGCGTAGCCTAATTAAACCAACCTTATATCCTTTCTGCCTAGCCATTCTTACTGCTGCTTTGCAACCTCTGCCAGAAATACCAAATGATACTAAAGCATATTCCGCATCATCCATCATAAATTCTTCAATATCGCGTAGCTTTCTTTCATTTTTTCTTATTTTATCACATAGCCTCCTTACAAGCCTTTCCTGAACTTCTGGTGATGTAGCTTGAGGGTATCCTTTTTCATCGTGAGTAAGTCCAGTTACATGAACCTTATATCCCTCGCCTGCACAAGCCATAGGTGGAACGAAATCATCTGCTTTATAAGGCAAAAATTCTTCAGGAGGAACTTTGGGCTTCTTTCTATTAACAATCTTTATTTTCTCTTTTGGAGGAACAACGACTTTTTCAAACATATGGCCGACACTTTCATCCATTAAAACAATGACCGGCACTCTATATTCTTCAGCTAAATTAAATGCTTTTATTGTTAAATCAAAGCACTCCTGAGGAGAGGAAGGAGACAAAGCTATAATTTCATAATCACCATGACTTCCCCATCTTGCCTGCATCACATCTGCCTGTCCAACTAACGTTGGCATACCCGTAGATGGACCAGCTCTTTGTACATTTACAACTACACAAGGAGTTTCTGTCATTGCTCCCAAGCCAATATTTTCTTGCATTAATGAAAAGCCTGGTCCAGATGTAGCTGTCATTGATTTTGCTCCTCCCCATGATGCCCCCAATATAGCTGCCATTGAAGCAAGCTCATCTTCCATTTGAATGAATACTCCCCCAACTTGAGGTAGTCTTAAAGCCATATGCTCAGCTATCTCCGAGGAAGGAGTAATAGGATAGCCTGCAAAAAATCTGCAACCCGCCGCTAATGCACCTTCAGCGCAAGCAATGTTCCCGCTATAAAACTTTATCTGCATGTTTCTCCTCCTTCTTTTCTTCCTCTTCTTTTTCTATATAAATGGCAAATTCTGGACAAACTAATGAGCAGAATCCACATCCTATGCATTTCTTTTCATCTGTTTCAACAAGCTTTGGAGGATGATAACCCTTAGCATTAAATTCTTCTGATTCCTGCAAAACACCTTGCGGGCAAAATTCTATACAAAATCCGCAACCTTTGCATCTATCTTTAATAATATAAACTTTGCCATGAGGGGGCTTTAATTCTTCCTTTACCCAATATTTCATTTTACCCCTCTGAATATTCTTTTTTATTATTTAAATATTTCCCGAAATTAAAAATTACGGCAATTTTTTTGTAAATTTGGAAAATTTTTGCAAAAAATTTTTCCATTTTTATGAATATTTCATTGTATTTTAGCATTTTAATAAAAGCAAGCATTGAATCCAATTTTTCCCCTGATTTTCCACTCAATATCTTTTGAAAAATACAGTTTTATCTGTTAATAGGAATAGGAAATGGACGTGATGCAAGCAAAATGCAAAAATATATATAGAACAATAAATAAATAATAATTAATAAAAAATAAATTAATTCTCAATGGTGAATAAGGTGGCAGAAAAAAAGGAAATGCTGTCTTTGATAGTTGAAAATGCAAATGAAGCAGTTGT
>CAZBXJ010000237.1:0-1598 GCA_964495775.1 uncultured Thermoplasmatales archaeon
TCTACTGACAACATATATTCATTATATTTAGCAGAAAAATTCGTTAAAAATAAGGAATTTATTTTATTAAATGGGGATGTGGTTTTTGATAAAGAAATAATAAAGGATCTTCTCAAAAGGAAAGAAGAAGATATTGCACCTATCGATAGTCAATACTATGATTTAGAAGAACTTAAAGTAAGGATAAAAGACGGAATTATTGTAGAAATCTTACCTAAAAATGCCCCAAAAGAGACAAGCGATGGATCTACCATAGGTGTTTTTAAGTTCTCATCATTGGGAAGTAAATTATTGTTTGAAGAAATAGAAAAAATTGTTGAACAAGGAATAAAAAATAAATGGTTTGAATATGCTTTGAATAGAGTATTGGGGAAAATAAAAATGCGTGCAACGGACATTTACGGATTGAGGTGGATAGAAATTGACACATTAGAAGATATCAAGAAAGCTAGAAAATTATTTGGTGAATAAAATGAAAATAGGAATAATGGGAACCGGGATGTTTGGATTTGCTATTTCAAGGTATTTAGGAAAAAAGTACCTAAGTGAGGAGACCGTTTCCATAGTAGCCTATGATATAAATAAGGAACTGATCGAACATTTAAAAAAAACTAGGGAACACTTATATCATTTTAAAGGCAAAAAGTCACCCAAAAATGTTTTATTTACCAATAACAAAAAAGAGGCAGCAAGAGATGCTGATATAATTATCATGGCTGTTGTATCTCAGGCTATCAGAGAGGTAATAAAAGGAATAAAGAATTACTTAAAAAATGACGTTATAATTGTTAATACTGCTAAAGCATTGGAAATCGGGACAGGAAAAACATTTTCGGAGGTTGTTACAGAGGAATTGGAAAACCAAGACTTAAATTTTGTTGTTGCAAAATTATCTGGTGGAATGTTTGCAGAGGATCTGGTTAATGATGTGCCATTGGGTGCGGATATAGCTTGTGAAGATAAAGACATTCTTAGAAAGTTGCAAAAAATATTCCATGGTAGCACACTTCGAGTTTATGCTAATACAGATCTAATAGGAGTAGAGTATGCTGGAGCTTTCAAAAATGTTATTGCTATTTTGGCGGGCATAATAAATGGTTTAGGATTACCTTATGGAAGCGAGACCCATATGATTTCCAGGGCTGCTAAAGAAGCAAAGGATATTGCCGTTGCTTTAGGTGCAAAATCACATACCTTTTCTATGGAAAGCCAATGCTGGGGCAACGATTTATGGATGAGTTGCACCGGTAAATCTAGGAATAGAGAATTTGGAAAATTGATTGGAAGCGGTTTTTCTCCAAAAGAGGCATTAAATGAAATGAAAAAGAAACGTAAACTTGTAGAGGGATATTACACCGCGAGGGTTATACCGATGCTTTGTGAAAAAACAGGAGTTAGAGCCCCTATTCTAAATGAAGTATATAAAATAGTTTATGAAGAAAAAGATCCCGTGACTTCTATAAAAGATATAATGGAGAGAGAGGCAGAGGATATTGGAATTAATTAATACATACTCAATGTAACAATTCTTCAATTACCTTTGCCACTCTTTCTGATGCTTTTCCATCTACGTCTCCATGAATAATTTTCAATAATTC
>CAZBXJ010000238.1:0-1592 GCA_964495775.1 uncultured Thermoplasmatales archaeon
CATTTATACTTGTGGGCTATGATGCAAAGTTAAAAAATGGAAAGCTTGGAGATATTGCACCAACTATGCTTTATTTGCTTGACATAGATAAACCCAAAGAAATGACCGGAGAAAATTTAATTGTGGAATAAGGGCATTCTCCTATATGGAATAATGATGGTGACACTGCTTATTTGAGGGATGTTGAAGGAAATTTAGTGGATAGTTGGAGTTGGTAGAACATTCGAAACAGCTAATTTAGTCTCTTTTACTCTTCTCTAAGATTTTCTCAATTCTTGATAAATGTTCTGCAATTTCTTTTTATCATTTTTCCAGAGTTTATGTAATTAACAATTGTTGCAATAGCTGTTACAATGACCATGCCTGCTGTTGCAAAAACCATGTATTTTTGCCAATTTACCAATTTCTTTGTTTCTATTGCGGTTGCCAGTTGTTGGACAGCAGAAGGAGATAAAACTTCGATTCCTTTTCTATTTCCATAAAAATTTTTTGAAAAAGCTTCTAATGTACATTACTTGTAGAAAACTTCCGCTACCATTACTGAATCATTGTAAGATTTGTTTTATTCAATAACATTGGCAACTTGTAAAAAATAAGGAAAAAGAAGAATATGCTCCCGTCGGGATTTGAACCCGAGTCTTCGGCTCGAAAGGCCGAAATGATTGGCCGGGCTACACCACGGGAGCACACATAGCCCCGCCAGGATTCGAACCTGGGTCGTGAGGTCCAGAGCCTCACATGCTTGACCGCTACACCACGGGGCTATCGATTTGTAAAATAACTACTGTTTAAATTTTTTACTTTCAATTGCATCCATAATTTTGATAGTAAAATTTAAATTGAGAGGAGATTATAATAGCAGATAGCGGGGTGGGGTAGTCAGGAAAACCCGTCGGGCTCATAACCCGAAGATCCGTGGTTCAAATCCACGCCCCGCTACTATTCTATGCCAATATTCAGGAATGCTTTTATGAGCCATCCTATGAAAAATGAAATTCCTGCTATCCCCATGCTTATTATTGCCATTTCTAAAAATAATTTTTTAAAATCTCTTTCCTTAACAACTGAAATAAAGAAGGTAAAGATGAAAATAATCAATATAGCAAAAATTAAGGCAGTTATTAAAGCAACAAAAGGATCGGCTAATATGAAGAAAGGAAATACAAGAATTAAAACAGCTAAGATATAAGCTATTCCTGTATAAAATGATGCTTTTAATGGCTTATCAAATCCTTCTGCCTTCTTTGCCAGATATTCCGAGGAGGCCATTGAAAGAGAGGCAGCTATTCCTGTAATTAAACCAACAACCCCAATTAACAATGTTTTTTGTAAAGCAAAAGTAAAACCAGCTAAAGCTCCTGTTAGCTCAACCAATGCATCATTTAAGCCGAGAGCCATGGAGCTTATGTAATTTATTTTCTCTTCTTCAATCATATCTAAAAGCATTTTTTCATGCTTTTCTTCTCATCTATTATCTTCTCTGCCTCTGGATATATTTTTGCAATTTCTTTATATGCTTTTTCCGCGTTTCTTTCTCCTTTTTCCATTAACTTCAATGAAAAAGTTAATCCGAAAATTTTTGCAATAAGCAA
>CAZBXJ010000239.1:0-1587 GCA_964495775.1 uncultured Thermoplasmatales archaeon
TTTATTTCTCCAAAGTATCCTATCTCCTTGCCATCCACAATCACAGATGCACATCTTCCACCTATAAATGATGGATGGTTCTTTTCCTCCACTTCCATCTTATGTCCCATGTTCCTTAAAATAGCTTCTACAATTGACTTGCATTCTGTAAAGTTAGCTTTTGCATCAATTTTTACGCCAGCAAGCATTGTTTTTTGCTTTACTTCCTTTCTATACTCCACAACATCTCCAATTTCATAAATTTGTTGAGGCAAATCATTATGTCTGTTTTTAGATAAAATTTCCATGAGAGAAGGAATAAGAGAAGTTCTTAGAATGCTGTGTTCCTTTGTAATTGGATTTTCCAATTCAACTATCTCATCTCTTTTTTCCATTTCCATTTTCTCAAATTCTTTTTCTATACTTGATAAACTCAATGTAATTACTTCATTAAATCCTAAGCCAATCATTGTTTGATGCAATTTTTCATAAGACAAGCTTTCTCCAAATGTCATTGATTGTGGTAAAGTTTCTTCAAATCTTTCATATCCGTAGCCAACTGCAATATCTTCTACTATATCAATTGGATGGAGAATATCAACTCTCCATGCTGGAGAATAAACCTTTATTTTATCTGCTAAAACTTCAACATTGTGTCCCATTTTTTCCAATGCATTTTTAATTTCTTCCTTGCTATCTATCTTGAGAATCTTATATATATAATTTAAATCAACTTCCATTTGCTGAGGAGTTAAATCAGGAGTAATGAATTTTCCATTATCTATTATTTCAACTTGCTCAATTTCCCCTCCTCTTTCCGCAAGAAGGGTGGAGACAATAATAAGCGTTGCTTTTACCGCTTGTTCATCAGTGCCAGTAACATCTATAAAAATATTTCTTGTTTTTTCTGTTAAAGCTGTAAGCTGTCCATTTATTATTGGAGGAAAAGAAAGAACATTTTCATTTCTATCTAAAATTATTGGGTATAGCTCAGCATCTTTTAGGAGATGGGCATATGCTATACCCTTTTCATGCTTTTCTAGAATTTCATTCAAATCCATTTCTTCTTCCTTCTCTAAAGGAACAAATTTTATTTCGTCTGGCTTAACTCCTTTATAAACAAAAGGAGGATTAACCTTATCAAAATCATGTAATCCTATAGCCATTTTCTTCCTGTCCTTTCCAATTGAAAAATGCAATTTTTCCTGCACACCCATTAATGAAGAAATAAGTTCATCAGTAAGCTCCACATTTCTAACAACTGCTCCTCCTATGTAGGGGCGGACTTTTTTAACGCTTTCTTCAACTTTTAATGAAATCTTTGGAGAGTTTATTTCATATTCTTTTAATCCTTTTTCTATTCCAAAAAAAGCTCTTAAAGCCCTCGCTACTCCTTCAACACTTAACATATCTGGGCGATTTGGGAAAACCTCTATGCTTATCTCATCACCATATACTCTTTCCAAACCAACACCTATCATTGGCAATTTTGCAAGCAATTCATCTTTTTCTATTTCCTTCCCAAGCAGGGAGAGCAAGTCATAATAATCAAATGTAACAACTGGCATCCTGTGATAATCTTGAAATCATATTTTATTTTGTCGCTTC
>CAZBXJ010000240.1:0-1580 GCA_964495775.1 uncultured Thermoplasmatales archaeon
ATCTTTAACACTTCCCATTGTTCAAAATATCCTGTTCCTTTAATAATTTTTGCTTGTGCAGGACTTGTCAAAAAATCAGAATGAATGAAAATTGCTATAGCAATTATGTGCTATTCTCATTGATTTTTTTCATTCCTTCTTATTTCTAATCCTCCAAATATTCCTTAAATTATTCCTCCCTTTCCAGGCTTTTTATATAAATTCTGTAATTCTCTTTTTCTTCAAAAAATTCTTTTAATTTCTCTATCAGATGGGGCGGAAGGGCTTTATTTTTTATATCTTCTGCCAATTTCCATGTATCCAGCCTTACATATTTTTCATATAACCCTTCTTTTTTCAACATCTCTTCAATCTTTGATTTTTTATTGAAGTAAAGATTTTTACTTGTTTTAATAGTTATTGCTTTCTCTCCTCCATAAATACATTGTAAGTTGTTTTTCTTTGCATATTCAATTATTCTATTTTTTAAATCTTCCTGTAAAGCTTTTAATTCTTCAATTTTTGCAACTACCTGCCAATATTCATTAACAAGCTTATATCCTTCCTCTTCCCCAACTTCTTCAGCTTTCATTTCCTCCAGCATATACTCATGCCTAAAAAGAGGACAAATTGGTTGATACTCACAATATGGACATAAAGATGATTCCTTTGGAGGAAATTCATTATTTTCCATTGCCATTTCTATTTTCTCTATTCTCTTCAGAATTTCTCTCCTTGCCCCTTCATAACTTCTCTTTTTTAATCTAATCTCCTTATTAAATGCCAAAAAATGCCATACCAACTCAACATCTTTTATATCATATAAATAATCCAAAGCCAAAGCATACAGCGCAAGCTGGCAGTCATTTTCTACTTCTTTTTTTGTAGGAAGATAAAGAGAGGTTTTATAGTCATGAACTTCATATACTCCATTTACCTCACTTATTCTATCAATAATGCCAGAAATCCAGTGCCTTTCATCTAAAGGAAAGAATACTCTTTTTTCAAGAGCTATTATTCTCCCATCATCAAATGGTTTATAAGTATTGTAGTAATCTATCAGATATCTTTCTCCCATTTTCCTATAATTTTCAATGCTATATTCTTCTTTAGCAACAAATATCAAGCTACTCATTTCTTTCTCCCATCTTTCATTATAAAAATTTAAAAGCTCTGTCAAAGAGCATACTTTTTCGTAAAGCTTATCCCTATAAAGTTTTTCCAATGCTTCATGCACTCTATTCCCCATAAATGCTTCAATATTTCTTCTTATTGGCTCTATTTTATCTATATATGCATACTTAAATTTGAGAGGGCAATTTTCAAAAGATGAAATTGCTGAATATGAATAAATCATTATCAATATAATGGTTTTATTTAATTAAATATTGGCGGTGAGTCTTGGAACTTTTAAATTTTTTGTCTGGGCTTAAAAAGAAATTAGTAAAACTTAAATCGTTTAAAAATTATCTAATATCCTTATGATTTCAGGAGATGTTGCTGGTGTAATAGCAGTATATACATATGTTGCAATACTTCTCTTTTTATCTGAAAAAGTCCTCAAATCTTATCCTCTTATAAGCAGAAAATTTCTTCATATT
>CAZBXJ010000241.1:0-1576 GCA_964495775.1 uncultured Thermoplasmatales archaeon
AAAGAAGTTAGGAGAACGTTGCCAGATGGCTTTACTGAATATATGCGCCCCATGCCTACTGCGGCGAGAATGTATCCAGAGACAGATGTGCCCCCTATTAAAATAACAAACGAAAGATTGGAAAAGATTAGAAAAAGTTTGCCAGAGATGCCGGAAAAAAGAATAGAAAGGATGAGTAAAGAGTATGAAATAAGTTATGAAGAGGCAAAACAACTTGTTTATGGGGGAAGAGATGATTTATTTGAAGAGCTTGTGAAGAAATATGGATATGAAAGAGTTGTTGCGAGAATTTTATTGAATGTAGTTGCAGAGATGGAAAAAGAAGGTTATGATATTGACATTGCTTTAAAAAGAGTAAATGAAGTGCTTGAAGGATTGAATAAAAAGCTGTTTGCTAAGGAAGCAGTGGATGATTTGTTGAGATATCTAACCAAAAAACCAAAGGCTAAGTTGGAAGAGGCAATAGAAAAATGTAAGGCAGGGTTTATGAAAGAAGAAGAAATCAGGAAGATAATTAAAAGAATAATTGAGGAAAAGAAAGAGCTTTTAAAGGAGAAAAAGGAAAGAGCTTTTTCACCCCTTATGGGAATAGCCATGAAAGAGCTAAGGGGAAGGGCAGATGGTGCTTTAGTTAGCAAAATATTAAAGGAAGAAATGGAAAAAGTTTATTCATAAATCCATTTTTCATCATCCATTGCATAGCTTACAATTTCATCATCGCTGAACCATAAACTTATTTCTTTCTCTGCAGTTTCTTTTGCATCACTTGCATGAATTACATTTCTTCCTATATGCTGGCAAAAATCTCCTCTTATGGTTCCTGGCATAGCTTTCTGGGGGTCTGTTGCGCCAACCATTTTTCTTACCCTTTCTATTGCATTTTGCCCTTCTATAACCATCGCCACTACTGGACCTGAGGTAATGTATTTGATTAAGCTTTCATAAAATGGCTTTCCTTGGTGAACTTCATAATGCTTTTCCGCCATTTCCTGACTTACTTTCAAAAATTTCATTGCAACTATTTTTAAGCCAGATTCTTCAAACCTCTGCAAAATTTTCCCTATTAAACGGCGCTGCACTCCATCTGGTTTTATCATAACAAATGTTCTTTCCATCATGTTTTTCTATAATATTTAGTCCATCTTACTTTCTTTGGATCCCTTCCTAATTTTAGCATATTCTTTCTGCATTTGCCTGAGCAGAAGTAATAGATTGTACCATCTTTTTTAACATACATCATGCCTGTGCCAGGTTCAATTTCATTTCCGCAGAAGGTGCATTTTTTTGCCATTATTTCACGCTCAACTTCTTAGCTTCTCTTTCAGCTTCCCTAAGCATTAAAATATCTCCTTTCCTTACAGGCCCCATTACATTGCGGGTTATAACTCTATTCTTATCTTTCCCTTCCAAAATTTTAACTCTTACCTGTATAACTTCTCCACACATGCCTGTTCTTCCAATGATTTCTACAACTTCCGCCGGAATTCCTTGGTCCTCTGGCATCTTATCCCTTTATTTCATTCACCTTTTTAATAATTTCCTCCACCAAGCTTTTAGCTTCTCCTTCATCAATGAT
>CAZBXJ010000242.1:0-1574 GCA_964495775.1 uncultured Thermoplasmatales archaeon
ACATTAACTACAATGTTGCCATTTGTCCAATTTGAAAATGGTGGAGAGAATGATATGGTTGGAGGAATAAAAGTTCTATATAATGTAATATTAATTACAGCTGAATATCCGCTTTCAATTATATAACTTTCATTTCCATACCAGTTTTCATAAAATGCTTCAATAAATAATTCATCTCCATACTCCCAATCAGAAATATAAACCACATACATTCCTTCGGAATTTGTTATTGTATTATTTATTTCCCCTGTTCTTAAATTTTTTACCATTACACTTGCATTCGCCACAACCCCATCTCCTTCAAAATAAACCCAGCCCGCAATTGTAAAATGCAAAGGAGGTTGGCTAAAAATAGTAAAATTATTAAATGATATCAAAATCAGCAGTGCTACTAATGCAGGCTTATACTTCACTGTTTTAATAACATCAATGCTATTTAAAAGTTATTGATAAAAAAATTGAATTGAGATTGTCAAAATTTTCATCTCTTTTCAACCTTGCTTAGATAATAAAAATTGCAATTGGCAAATTATACAATGGCAGTATAATTAGCTTGAAATGGCAAAGTCAAGTAGATAAAAATGCTAACTCATCCTTCTATTACATTTTTCTCAAAGAAATTCCTGTATAATAATAAATGGTAGCAATCAGCTTAATTTCTCATTTTTCAAATTCTTAATAGCCTCTTCAAGATGCAATCTTCTAATTGCTCTGTGGAGAAATTGCTATAACAACATTCAATAAAAAATTAAAAATGGGAGAGGAAGTTAGTAATCTCTTCCTCCTTTCCAGTATGCTATTCCATCGCTTCTATACACAAAGAATGCTTCTCCTATTGTTATTTCATATGCTTTATCATCTGGTATTTGTGGTACGCCAATTATTTGTATAGCCCAGCTTTGTGATGATGAATTCCATACTGCAACAATATCTCCATAGCTTGCTCCTGTTATTCCATCCCCTTCATTTATTACTGCAGACATATTTGTATCATGTAAGTTAGCCCATCCAAGTAAATTCAATTCTGGATATAGAGTTACATTTATTTCTTCTATCAAGCATCCAACTATTCTTAATTCTGTATCCTGCTTAACATATATCCAGTAACCCTCTCCTGGCTGAATATCAAAGTTATTTAATGTTTCCCATGAAACATAGTGGGCAGTGTAATTTTGGATAGAAGCATCCCATTTAACAACTAAAGTACATCCTGTTATATTTGTTCCTAAATCATGTGCTGTCCAATCTGTTTTTATTGGAATTGTTATTAAATTCCATCCGAGGTGTAGCTGAATAGTCATATTAAGCTTAACGCACAAAATCTCTTCCATTCCTGTTATACTTTCCGCATGTCCTAAGTTATCATATGCAATGCTGGCAAGCTGATAATAACCCGGTCCTTCTGGAGCTGTAAATTGCCAGTAATACTTGCCATTTATTTCATCATATAAAGCTTCTCCAAAGTATATCCAGTTTCCAAATGAATGATTGTATGGAGCATATCTATACCATAACTCTACTCTTTCTATTCCTGATGCACATATTTCTGGCAAATCATAAACGGTAGCATTTAT
>CAZBXJ010000243.1:0-1570 GCA_964495775.1 uncultured Thermoplasmatales archaeon
TTCTGTATCCTCTTAAATCAAAAGCAATTCCTGGAACTAAAATAACATCTATATGGCTGTAATCTTTTATCCTCAATGCTTCCTTTTTTGGCTCTAAAATGCCATAAGCTCCTTGCTCAAGCTCTTTCCAGCTCTTTATACAAGCTAATTTTATTTCTTTCTTTTCCCTGTCTATAAATGGAACAAGAACTTCTTTTTTGTTTATATATTCCTTAATAAGTCCATGAGTATAAACTTCATTATTAAATGAAATATAACAAGCTATCTTTTTTGCATTTTTGAATTCATTGAGTTTTTTCAGATTGGCAATAACTTCATTGCTTTTCTTTAGCACTTCATAAGTAGTTAGCTCTTTCCTTCTTTTTAGTAATTTTGCCCTAATTTCCTTTTTCATTCAAGTCCTAGGATGTCATTTATCAATTCAAGCAATCCCTTTATTTCCTGTATCTGGGTATCTCCCATATGAGCTACTCTAAATGTTTTTTCTTTTAATTCTCCATACCCATTTGATATCCTAACGTAATACTTAGCAAGCTCATCTATTAGCCCCTTTACTGAAATGTTTCTTGTATTCTTTACGCATGTTAATGTTTTTGATTCATAGCCCTTTTCCGGATAAATATCAAAATATTTTCTCGCCCATTCCTGAACAATTTTTGCCATTTGCTCATGCCTTCTGAATCTATTTTCCAATCCCTCTTCATTCAGAATATAGTCAAGCTGTGCATTTAATGCAAACATTTGAGAAATAGGAGGAGTCACTCTCGTCTGATTTTTCTGATGATATTTGTACATTAGAGGAATATTGAAATAGTAGCTTCTTGGTGGAACTTCTTTTGCCCTTTCGAGCAATCTCTCACTAATTGAAGCTACTGTTATGCCTGATGGGACTGCAAAACATTTTTGCACGCCCGCCAGACACATGTCTATGCCAAGTTTATCTACTTCTATTTTAACTCCACCCATTGCTGAAACAGCATCTACAAAGAATAAAACATCATCAAATTTTCTAACAACTTTAGCAATTTCCTCGAGAGGATTCATCAGTCCAGTTGATGTTTCGTTGAAAACCAAAGTAACAGCATCATATTCTCCTGTTGAAAGCTTTTCTTCAACCATCTCCGGCTTTATTGCCTTGTCCCAATCTATGCTTAAAGCATCGCATGGCACTCCATTCATTTTTGCTATTTCATGCCATCTTTTTGAAAATGCACCATTTACTAAATTCAAACATTTCTTTTTAACTCCATTTGTAACAGCAGCTTCCATAGCTCCTGTTGATGATGAAGGGAATATAAGGACTGGTTTTTCAGTGTAAAGAACTTTTTGCAATTTCTCTTGCATCTCCTCATATAATTTCTTAAATTCTTGAGAACGATGGTGAATTTGAGGTGTTGCCATTGCCTGCAAAATCTCCTCTCTTACTTCTGTTGGCCCAGGAGTAAATAATTTTAAATGCCTCATAGGTGGATATTACAATTCTATACTTAAATTTTTATCTACTGCTGCTGTGTTGCATAACTGTTTCCTCTCTTATCCAAATTTTACTATGATCTTGCAAATTCCTATT
>CAZBXJ010000244.1:0-1554 GCA_964495775.1 uncultured Thermoplasmatales archaeon
TATCATGGTGCTCCTGTGGTGAGAATAGGAGAAATGGGAAATGCTTATCACTGGGCTGACGCAATTGCAACGTATGATGAATATCTTGGCGATTATTATCATGGATGTCGTTCAACCGGGCATATGGCAAAAGCATCGAAACCAATAATGGATTACATTAAGGAAGGAGAGATTCCACCTATAGGCTTAGATCAGCATTTGAGATGGTTCAGTAAAGTTGTACAGCCATTCCAAGAATATATAAGGAATATTGGATTGGATAGGGAGGGAAAAGAATATGTTGGAATAGTTGCTCCAAGAGATGACATAAGGATGCCATTTATAAGAGCTATAACAGGAAATGAATCAACAGCTGGTCAATTTATAGCCAATACACCTGCAGCAATGGCTGCTTATGTTGGCAGAAGCGTATTATATCCAGCAATAATATTTGGAAATCCACACAAAGAATATACAACATCAACCCTCATGAACTTTGCAGATGGAAACCAGATTACATTGAATAATGGAGAAAGATACAGTGCTTACAATGCAAGATATCTCAAGCAATCCTTCTCAAGATATGGCAGGGAATATCGTGGTCATTGTATATGGGATAACTTGCTTTATGAATTTAATCAGGGAATCTCCGCCTATTACTATGTAGGGCACGGAACAGGAGGAAGTGGAGTTAGCGAGCATCCGGTATGGGGCGGAATTGGTTATGATGGCTGGCACGGCTATGAATACTGGCGCGGCAAGACACCAAGGAGCCCAGGAGGAGCATGGTATGATCCGGAGCCACCTCGTCAGTATGATATCATACACTTCAAATGGTGCGATCAACTTTGGGAGAATTTGCACAGCACATGGGTGCATTTCAGCTCATGTACAACAGCATGGCATTTTGGTCCAAACATTTATCTTGACCATGGAGCAGTAGCATATTATGGAAATTGTGGTACTGGATTGCTTGGATACAATGACTTATGGGATCAATTTATAGAACTTAGGATAATGGAAGAAGGTATGCCAGTAGGAGATGCAGTCTCCATTGACCTATGGAAATTTGACAGAGATTTCACAACAATGGATCCAATTAGTTTGTATGGCTCATGCACAATGACAATGCTATCAATGACAGTGCTATATGGAGATCCAATGCTCGTCGTTTACAGCCCAGCACACTGGACAGAGCCTGAGCCAATTGACTCTCCACTCTAATTTTTTCCCTTTTTATTTATTTTTAGAATTTAGATTTTCGCCGAAATGAAATAATCCTCGTTATGCAACAATGTTAATGGAATTTTCTTTTTTATCGAGACTGTCGAAAAATTTCGCGAAATTTATATCCCCATCCGTAGGAGACACAGGGGATAGGAATGAAGGGCTGAAAAAGGTTTGATACCCGAAATTAGGCAACATAAAAATCTTTACTATTTTGATGACATGTTAAAGCCCGCCTCCATATAAGCATGAAGGAGGCGGTAAAATGTTGTATGCAGGTATGGATGTGCATAAGAAATTTTCTGGCTATAGTATGTACAAAAGAAGGAGAAGTTGTAAGGAAAGGAA
>CAZBXJ010000245.1:0-1551 GCA_964495775.1 uncultured Thermoplasmatales archaeon
GCTACGCCGGCACAATTGGAAATATGAAAGTTATAAAAAAATTCTTCGCTTATGAAATTTTTATATTGTCTGCAGTTTTTCCTAATAATGAAAGTGTATGTCATAGATAATGGAGGGCAATGGACTCACAGAGAATGGAGAATGCTCCGCTATATTGGTGTTGATGCAGAAATAGTTCCAAACACAACGCCTTTAGAAAAATTAAAGGATGCAGATGCATTAGTGCTGTCTGGTGGAGCGCCGAGAATTGGATTGCAGGATAAGCTTGGAAATTGCGATGAATATTTGGCTTATGCTGATGTACCTATCTTAGGCATATGTGCTGGTCATCAATACATGGCTCGTTTTTTTGGAGGGGAAACAAAGCCTGCAAAAGTTCCAGAATTTGGGAAAGTGGAAATTGAAGTGCTGGAAGAAAATGTGCTTTTTAAAGGTTTGCCAAAGAAATTTATAGTGTGGGAAAGCCATAATGATGAAGTGACAAAACTTCCGGAAAATTTTATTTTGCTCGCCTCCTCTGCCAACTGCAAAGTGCAGGCAATGAAGCATAAAGATAAGCCATTGTATGGCTTGCAGTTTCATCCGGAGGTGGAGCACACGCAGTATGGAAAGGAAATTTTCATGAATTTCTTGGGATTGAGATGATTTTTTATTTTCCAAAGCCAAATTTTATTCCTGTAGCAATATCAAAATGTGAGTTAAACTGTAAGCATTGTATGGGAAAATATCTAAAACAGATGGAAATAATGAATGGGGAAGAGCTTTTAAATTTTGCAAAAAACTACAATGGTATTGGATTTTTAATTAGCGGAGGATTTGATAAAGAAGGAAGATTAATTGGCTTAAAAGAAACACTCCCTTTCCTCAAAAAATTAAAAAATAAATTTTATATTGCCATTCACCCCGGATTTGTTGATGATGAGCTTTCAAAAGAAATTGCAGATGCATGCCATGTAGCATTTATTGATTTGCCATCTGAAAATGCCATAAAAAATGTTTTTGGATTGAATGCTACAACTGAGGATTATTTTAATAATATGGATAAATTGCTGAATGCTGGTATAAAAGTTGTTCCTCATATTACAATAGGGCTAAATTTTGGGAAGATTGAGGAATATGATGTGCTGGATAAGCTAAAGGAATACAAAAATAAGATAGAAAAATTGGTTTTAAATATTGTAATTCCTACAGCAAACACTCCATTTGAGAAAGTCAAGATTAGTAAAGAAGAGGTTTTAGAATTCGTAAGATATGCAAAAAATAATTTCAAAGTTTCCATAGGATGCATGCGTCCTCGCAGCCTTGACATTGATTTAATAGATATGGGAATAAATGAAATGGCCACGCCTTCAAAAAAAGCAATAGAATATGCAAACAGCAAGTTTAAAAAAATTGGGATTAAAAATTACTGTTGCGGACTAACCTTATAACAATATTGGCTTATGAAGCATTATTGTATAATTTGCCAGTTGCAATTTTTATTACATTTTACCATCCCTCATAACGCCGTATAAAATCACCAAAAATTGCCACGAGATTTTCAAAAGTATT
>CAZBXJ010000246.1:0-1550 GCA_964495775.1 uncultured Thermoplasmatales archaeon
GATTGAAAAGATTCTGGAAACGCTTTCCTTCAAATGCCTCAAAGGAAAGCGTTGAGAAATGGCTTACTGCATTTGTAGTCATTTACAATCTGGAGGTGAAAATTTCTTGACAGTCCTATGGCACGGCACAGTAAATTATATATGCATTTTATTCATAAAGCAACATGGCTAAATATAGCACTGTATCAATTCCAAAAGAATTACACGAGGAAATAAGGAGAACTGTTGTGGAAAATCCAAAATATGGATATTCAAGTGTTGCTGAATTTTCTTTAGAAGCCATTAGAATTAGATTGGAGGAAATAAAAAGGAATTTGGAAGAAGAAAAAGGAAAAAGGAAAGAAAAGATAAAGAGGGCTATCGAAAATATTAAAAAAGCCCTTTCACGCTAATCTTTCAGGACAGAATTCCTTTCTTACGCAATTTTCGCATTTTTTAACGTTATAATGATTTCTGTGTGCCCTCCCTCTTTTTAAATCTTCCTCCATTTTTTTCTTTAGCTCCAGCACCATTTCCTTCCATCTTAACTCATAAGGAACTTTAAACTGCGTATTTTTGTATCTTATAATTCCATATGGAGGGGATTTGCCATATTTATCTTCAACGAGCATACAGTAAGCAGTAAGCTGTATTACATGAGGGAAACGAGGAGCATTTGTATCTGTTGTTTTTTTCTCTACAGGGATATAATCATCTCCAACTCTTATTATGTAATCTGGTTTCCCTCTCAGCCCATATTTTTCAGATACAATTTCTTCTGCTGTATCTGTGCCTACATATTCTATTTCGCTTTCTAAGGGGGCATATTTTATCTTTCTTTCCACAATTTTTTCACCCAGATATAAGGAGCGATAAAATATTAGGCTAGCTATTACAACCCATAATAAAGACAAAATCTCAACAAATTTACTTATTTCCTTATTTGGAGAGATGGAAAATAAAATTACAAAAAATGCAATTATTAACGCCCCCATTGAAGAAATAAGGAGGAATTTTTCATATCTAATTTTAAGAACAGGTGGGGCTTTGCTTTCCCTATATAGAAAGAAGGCTGAATTAAGGAGCCAGAACAGGGCAATAATTATAAAAAAATATTTCAAAACACTATCCACACCTCCAAGTAAAGCCAAACCTGCTATTGCCAGAATTGTTGAAGCTGTTGCAAAGAAAAGAATATATTTTTCATAAAATTTTAACTTGCCTTCTTTTTTCTGTATTTCTTTGAGTTCTTTCTGTATTTCTTCATGCTTTTTTACTCCTTTCTTATAAACCACTTTATGCTTTCTGCTCAGCCACCAGGAAAGGGGACAATAAGCATATTTTTCTAAATCTCCTGCTGATACAAACACTCAATTACATAAATTTCTGATATAAAAATTTGTTTTTTACACTGCTGTGTGGCACAATTCCATAACATTGAGATTCTCGGAACCATTGTTTGACTATTGCAAATTTTATGTTTATTCAAACAATGGAATAAACATTAATTCCATTGAGCATAACATTTAACATAGCATATTGGAATCTAATTTCATTCACTATGTTCTTCC
>CAZBXJ010000247.1:0-1542 GCA_964495775.1 uncultured Thermoplasmatales archaeon
CGAGATGTAATGCCATTGCTTAGAAAGCCATCTCTATTTATAAAAATGTATTATACTGGCAGAGCTATGATGAAATCAATGAAATGGGGATGGTAAAATCATTTGCCAATATCTATCCCAATGCCAATAAATCCATTTAACCATGTTGCATTATCTTTTCCTTTACCCGAATATTCATCGCTTCCAAAGAAGTTAATCAACAGAGCAAATCCAAAAATAGCATTTCCCTGTTCTCCTCCAACAAAAATATCGTCTCCTCCAAAATCAAGTAAAAGGGAAGATGACATAAACCCAGCATATGCTTGACTAGAGGATCCAGCCTCATAGACATCATTACCAGAAAAATCAATAAGGGCAGAAAAGCCAAAATAGTCAGAAGCTGCCTGAGATAAAGAATAAGAGGTGTAAAAATCGTTTCCTTCCTTATCTATTAAAATTCCTATTCCCCATTCCATACTGCTACCCTGACTAAATCCTAGAGGTGTTGTTTTGTATATATCATTTCCCTTTTTATCTATTAAAATTCCTATTCCTTTATTCCATCCGAAACCTTGTGAACCTGGTCCAGCAAAATAAAAATCGTTTCCTTCCTTATCTATTAAAATTCCTATTCCTATTTCTCCTTCACCTTGTGAACAATCTTCAGAAACATAGGCATCATTTCCTTTTGCATCGTATAGAATTCCTATTCCAAATACTCCACTGCCTTGAGAATTAAACCAGCTTGATTCATAAAGATCATTTCCTTCCAGATCTATGCATATACTAACCCCTCCGACAATTTCTTCATTGTAATAAATGACGGTGCTTCCAGCATTATTGTAATATTTATCATCACCTCCAAAATCAATAATTATGTAATAATCGCGATAATAACTATCATTTCCTATTCCCCCAATAGCAATAAATGGAGGGTATTTGAAAGTTGGGAGTTTATAATGCATTGAATTCTTTTCTAAAATAGGTATTTCTTTTTTTAAATTATACAAAATCATTGAACAAACTTCTCTCATCTTTTGTATATCTATCTTTTTAACGATGTCTTTGTTTTCATTTCCATGACTATACATTTCCCTATTTGCAAGGTATTTTTCTTTATCTATTCCACTGCATACTTCATTACATATTTTTGATGCGTCTATAGCTGTATTTATTATCTGTAAGAGAGATTTCCTTAAATCAGAAGAAATATTTTCCAGATCTCTAATAAATTTGAATAAATTTTCATAATATGAGGAAGAATCGTTTATGGTATTCTGTATTCTATTGTAGTTGTTTGGACCACTGCCGCCTACATAAAGAATATTGCCATTTATCACTTTTGTATTTTTCTCCAGTGGGTCGGTATAACCAGCAATAGCTATTGAAAAGAGGGAAAAGAAGCATGTAATAATGGCAACTTTTTTCTTCATTTTTTCACCCTCTGTAAGCAATATTCTGCTTTTGTAAAAACAGGAAAAACTTTCCATGGAAATGTTATTATTATAGAGGCAAATCCATATACTATGTCTCCTCTTAATGGATGCGTCCTATTTCTACTTG
>CAZBXJ010000248.1:0-1535 GCA_964495775.1 uncultured Thermoplasmatales archaeon
TAAGTTTATTCACTCTCTGTTAAATAAATCTTATATATGGAATTGCAATAAAAATTCATGATGCGAAAAATTTTATCTATTATTTTGGTTAGTGTGTTAGTTATCAATGGTGTCTATGCTTTTCCAGAAAAAGGCGTTCTTACCAAGGAGATAAAAATAAATGTGCCAGCAATTGCAATTGAAAAAGAAGATAAATATCTGACTATAAAAGCTGTTGCAAATGATATAAGTTATTATTATTCCCCTGGTAAGCCAATCCTTCCAAAAATGGACAAAGTTTTTGAATTACCTTTTGGAGTAAAAGTAAAGAATATAGAAGTGAAGATTGATGGCGTAGAAGAGAAAGAAATAAATGGAATAATAAAGCCGTCTTTTGGCCCATTTATGCTAATTCCAAATGAAGTTAAAGCAAAGCCACCAAAAATAGATATGAGCGTATATAAAAGCAAGGAATTTTTCCCAGCAAAATGGTATAGTTATAGAGTAGGATGCGGAATGAATGAAGATGGCAAGAGAGTAACATTTGTTTCCATACATCTATATCCTGTAAGATATGCACCAGCTTTAAATAAAATAGCTATTGCAAGAGAATTTGAAATAAAAGTTGAATATACAAAGCCACAAAAGAGATTGCCAAGCATGAGCACTTATGAATTACTAATCATAACTCCACCAGAATTTGAAAGCGAAGCTAATAGGCTTGCAGAGCATAAAAATAATATGGGAGTGCCAACAATAGTAAAAACAACAGATGAAATATATATGCAATATGATGGGAGAGATAAGCCAGAAAAAATAAAGTATTTCATTAAAGATACTATTGAAAAATGGGGAATAAAATATGTTTTGTTATTTGGTGGGCTTAACTCACCAATCTGGGCAAAAGCAAGAGATAATGCAAATGCTGGAGAAAAAGACTGGTATGTTCCAGTAAGATATACAAATCTATACGACAATCCAAAGTATCCTTTGGCAGAAACAATTCATGATCCTGGTATTGCAAGCGATCTGTACTATGCAGATGTATACAAAGAGGGAGGAGAATTTGATGATTGGGACAGCAATGGAGACGGAATATTTGCAGCATGGAATAAGCCGGGAGTGGAAAATGATACATTACCAGATTTGTATCCAGATGTTGCTGTTGGAAGACTTGCGTGCAGAAATCTTAAGGAGGCAAAAACAGTAGTGGATAAAATCATAAGATATGAAACTGCATGTGATGAATCATGGTTTAAGAAAATGATTGTTGTTTCTGGAGATGGCTTTTTGGATCAGCAGGACTTGAACATTACATGGGATACAAATGGACTGCCAGATGGAAAATATGTCATTTATGCCCAGAGCATAAATGATGAAGGCGAAGCAGGCCCAATTGATGAAATTCACATTACTATAGATAAAAGCAGGGAAACAAAGCTTACTTTCAACCATGATGATCATTTAAATCCAGCATTGCAAAATGGATATCCCGCTCCTCCAATAGCAGAGATTGTTAGCGTATCAGATGGAGATATTTTGGGCAATACAGATTA
>CAZBXJ010000249.1:0-1532 GCA_964495775.1 uncultured Thermoplasmatales archaeon
TTGCAAATCCAAGTTCTGCTTCTTTCCTTTTCTTTGTTAAAGAATGAAATTTTTCCTGTATAATCGATTCCAACAGCAGATTCTCCAAAAGCTTTCATATCCCAACTCCACAAAAGTTTTTCTCCCAGTTCTGTTATAGGATTTGCTCATTCTACATACTCCTTTATTACATCTGGTATTTTTTCTACAATATCGCTTGCAAGCATTCCATAACTTTTTTCTTCAAATGCCATATTTCCAGCCATTCCATTTATAAATGCTGCCATACAGGCTGAATTAAAAGGCTTTATGCCTTTTGAAAGCAAAGCAACTGCTATGCCAGCCAAAACGTCGCCTGTGCCTCCTACTGTCATTGCTTCATTGTGTGTGCGATTTAATTTAATGCGATTTCCATCACTTATTATATCTATGGCTCCTTTTAGCAGGATAACTGCATTTCTTTTTTCCGCTTCCTTCCTAACAATTTCTTTTCTTTTTTCCAACTCATTTGGCAGTTTAATTCCCGTCAGCTTTTCGAACTCGCCAGCATGAGGAGTAAAAACAACGTTTCCACAGCAATCTAAGTCTTTTAAAGCTTCTATTGCATCAGCATCTATAACAAATAACTTATCCTCAACATATCTTTTAACCAAATCCCTGCAGGCATCTTTTGTTATTTCTCTCGCCCCTAAGCCTGGTCCTACTAAAATTGCGTGAGCTTTATCAATTATATCTTCTATCTCTCTAATATCAGCTGGAGTGAAAACTTCATTATGCATTTTTCTAACTATTAAATTGGGGGAGAAGGATGCAATAACCTGCCAAGCTGGAGACGGAGAGCAAATAAATGCCAAATCACAACCTGTTCTTAAAGCTGCAAGCCCAGCTAAAGCAGGAGCTCCTGTATAGGGACCACCTCCTACAATGGCTACAATTCCATTATCTCCTTTATGGCTATCTTTTTTTGGCTTTGGATAATAAATTAAATCCCCTGCTCCAACAAATTCTTCTGCCTCCTTGGGAATTCCAATATCTGCCAAAATTATTTCTCCACATTTTTCATCCATTCCTTCCTTTACAAAATGGAATGTAACTGTTTTATTTGCTTTAAGCATCAAATCGCTTCCAAATCCAGTTGGAACATCTACAGCTAAAATAAATTTATTACTTCCATTTAACTTTTCAACTATGCTTTTATAAGGCTCCTTTAGCTCTCCTTTTACTCCTACTCCAAGCATTGCATCAATAACAGCATCACATTTCTCCAAAAGCTCATCAAATTTCTTTTCATCATATCTATAAATTGGCAAACCAACTGCTTTAGCTCTTCTAAAATTCTTTCTAGCAAGCTTTGTCTTTGGCTTAGAAACAGCTACAATGATACAATTCTTTATATAGCGAGCTGCAACATAGCCATCTCCTCCGTTATTGCCGGAGCCACACAAAACAAGCCATTTTTTATATGGAAGCTTTTTTGCTTCTTCTGCAACAGCTCTGCCAGCATTTTCCATGAGTTGCTCAGTCGCCACTCCAAGCCATTCAGCATTTCTATC
>CAZBXJ010000250.1:0-1522 GCA_964495775.1 uncultured Thermoplasmatales archaeon
TCTTTATCATTATCTGTAATTAAGCTTTCACAATGCTATAATTACAAGAGATAAGCTTAAAACCATCATAACAGCCCATATTGCTAAATTCCAGGCAAATATTTTTCTCCCATCTAAAGGACCAATAGGAATTAAATTGAAGAAAGCCAGAAATGCATTTATCAAAGCAATAGCTATTGCAACATTTGCAACAATTCCTGCTGAAATTTTTGAAATTAAAAGGAAGAGAATGGCTATGATGATATTTGCAGATGGACCTGCCATAGATATTTTCCCACTTTCTTCTCTGCTTGGCATTCCATATATTAAAACTGCTCCCGGAGCAGCAAAAAGAAAGCCAGCAAAGCTTAAAAGCAATGCAAGAAGCAATCCTTGAGGATACATTCTATATTCAGACCAATATCCATGTTTTATTCCCATGTATTTATGAGCTATTTCATGACATGCAAAGGCTGTTATAACAGCAAGAAAAGAAACAGGCAAATACTCATAAAAATGAGCATAATAAGGAGCGACTCTCATTATTGAAAAAGCAATTGATAAAACAATAATGGAAATGAACAATTCCTTTATTTCTCTTTTGCTAAACCTTAGCCTTGGCTTAGGATAATATGCGTAGCTATAGCCATCATCAAATGGGATATCATGAAATGAAAGATAAACTTTTCTTTCCATATGAAGGAAAATCACTCTCCTTTATGAATTTTTTCATAAGCAATCAAGCAATTTTCAAGCATACTTGCAATGGTAACAGGCCCGACTCCTCCCGGCACAGGCGTAGCAAACATTGCTTTCTCTAATGCCTTTTTGTCAACATCTCCAAATATCTTGTCACCTTCTTTTTTTATCCCTGCATCAATAAGAATAGCATTTTCTTTAACCATGTCTTCTTTAATTAGTCCTTTAACGCCAGTTGCTGTTATAACAATATTTGCTTTTTTTGTATAGGTTGCCAAATTTTTTGTGTATTCATGGCATATTGCCACGCTTGCATTTCTTTTTAAGAGCATCATTGCTAATGGTTTTCCTATTATGTTGCTGTGGTTAATGATGACAACATCTTTTCCCTGCAAATCAATATTTATGTAATCTACGATTTTCAATATAGCTTTTGGTGTGCATGGAACAATTTCTTCTTTTCCGAGTAATGTTTTTCCTATATTATATGGATGCATACCTTCAATATCTTTTCTTACATCAATTTTTTCAACGAGTTTAACATAATCAAATTCTTTTGGCAAAGGAAGCTGTATATTTATGCCAGTTATTTCTTCTTGCTGATTTAATGCCTCTATTTCTTTTTCCAGCTCTTTTTGCTCAATTCCTTCAAATCCTAAAATTTCATGTTCATATCCTACTCTTTTACATGCCCTATCCTTTAACTTAGCAAAAAGCCATGATTCTTCATTTCCATCTACAACAATTGTAACAATCTTTATTTCCTTTCCCTCCGCCTCCTTTCTTATTTTTTCTTCCATTTCTTTTGCAATTTTTCTTCCATCAATTAGCATATTAAGATATC
>CAZBXJ010000251.1:0-1515 GCA_964495775.1 uncultured Thermoplasmatales archaeon
TGAAATAAAAATTAGAACATTTAAGGACGACAGAGATTGTATACCTGTACTAACTGAAAAGGGTCTGGAAATTGTTGCGAAAAAACCGCCTGAAAGAGCAAATAAAGCACCAAGAGTCACCATAACAAATCCCCAGGATGGGGCAACTGTTTCGGGAATTGTAACCATAACTGTAACTGTAAGCGATAAAGAAGATGATCCTGATCCAATACCAGATATATACATCGATGGAGTATATGTGGCGACAGCAAATTCTTATGATTGGGACACAACAGCATATTCAGATGGAAGCCATACAATAGAGGCAAGAGCAACAGATTCAGCAGGCAATACTGGCTCAGACAGCATAACAGTTACAGTAAACAACGGTGGAGGTGGTGGAGGCGATGGAAGTGCTGGAGATGGCGTTGTAAGAAAATGGGCTTTATGTATCGGAATAAGTGATTATGAAGGAAGTGATATAGATTTGAATTATTGTGATGATGATGCTGAAGACTGGGCTAATTTCTTGAACAGCCAAGGTTATCATGTTGTAACGCTGCTCGATAGAGAAGCTACAGCAGATAATATTGAGGCAAAAATAAATGAACTGCTTGCAAATGAAGATGCAGATGATTATGTTGTTTTCACCTATTCAGGGCATGGAGTGAAATACAGAAAGTATGGTTCATGCATGATATCAACAGATAAGGTTTATATAACTCATGGATGGCTTGAAGCCAAGTTTGATGCAGCAGATTCCAGCCACATATATTTTGCATTTGATGCATGCCAGATTGGTGATTTCAGAGGAGTTGTCAAAGAAGGAAGAGTTGGAGCCTTTGCCAGTAACAGAGATTATTCATATGATGGAACGCCTGATATGCAAAATGGAGTATTTACATATTATCAAATGGAAGGATGGAATTACTATATAAGCTTTGAAGACGATGCAGCATATGCTGTCCAGAAAATGGAAGAATGGGCATCTGGGTATATAGGCATGAATGTGGATCCATTCTATGTAGACAGCTATCAGGGAGATATGCTACCTTAACTCCCTCCTTATTTTATTTTTTCCGCAATAAGAAGAAATTTTCCAGCACCCTCACTTTTCTTTTATATTTCAAGAGATTTATAACTTGTTTTCAAATGGAACAATTTTTTGAACCTAATAAGAAAGGATATGAAATCAATAAATTATGCCAAACAAGTATCTTTTATTCCTTCAATTGATTCAATGATATTTTAGACATAAATAACTTCCTCCATTACGTATGGTTTTATTCTTTCTTTTAAAGCTTCTTTTTCAACCAAATCGACTTTCCTCCCTAATTTTTGACTTAAATAATCCTCAAGCTCCATAAATTTAAACAGCCCTATTGACTCCTTAAATTCTATTAAGATATCTATATCAATTTCCTTCTTCTCCCAGCATTCTATACATTAAAAAATCTTATTATGGTTTTGAAAATGAAATTATACCAACAACTTTTATAATGCATTAATATTGTTTTACTATGCAATTAAAGGAAA
>CAZBXJ010000252.1:0-1505 GCA_964495775.1 uncultured Thermoplasmatales archaeon
CCCCTTAAGAACCGGAAATGCCTTTTACATCAGGCTTCATGGGCTCAATGGCGAAATCAACTACAGCTACAGGTATACCGATGAAGATCTCAAGAGGTTAAGGATGTTAGTAAAAAACCTGGAGAAGTACGAAAAAGACATATACGTCCTCTTTAACAACATATATATGATAGAATCGGCGTCAAAATTCAAAGAGGTTCTAAAGAGTTAATGGAAGCTCTTTTGAAATATAAAACTGTTAGAGAAAGTAGGTTTTACAGGAAAATAAGATCAAATAAAGTCCAATGTACTCTATGCGAGAGGATGTGTGTCTTGGAAGAGGGGGAGAAGGGATTTTGCAAGACAAGGGTTTTGATATTGAATGGGGCGACGATTTTGGAGTTCCTCATGAAAAAGCATTGGTAGAAGGGGAAGAAAAACCTATCTTTGTAACAAATTTTCCTGTAGAATCTAAAGCATTTTATATGAAATTGGCTCCAGATGGAAAAACGGTTGAATGTGCCGACATGCTTGCTCCAGAAGGCTATGGAGAAATAATAGGTGGCTCTGAAAGAGAAGAGGACATTGATTTAATGATTGAGAGATTGAAAAAAGAGGGGGCAAATATTGAGAACTATGAATGGTATTTTGATTTGCGCCGTTATGGCTCCGTGCCCCACTCTGGATTTGGTCTTGGATTGGAAAGATTACTATGCTGGATTGCAAAATTGGAACATATAAGAGATGCAACTCCATTCCCACGTTTATTAAGGAGGGTATATCCATGAAAAAATTGTTAGCTATTGGTATTATTGCAATTTTATTTCCATTTGTGAACGGAATAGATCATGAAAATTGGATTGAATATGGAAAATATTGCATTCCGGTTATTGAAAATGCAAGTTATTTAATGAAGCCTGGCTATCCAATGCTGCCATATTATACAAAAACATATGAATTTCCATTGGGAACAAAAATAAAAAGCGTTGAAGTAAAAGCAAATGGAATAAAAGAAATAAAGCTTAGCAAGAAAATTGCACCATCTCCTCCTGCATTGCCATTGAACATGAAAAATGAAAGAGTTGAGGCAAAAGAAGGAGAAATTTATAAAAAAGATGTTTTTTATCCAGATGAATGGTATAGCTATAGAATTGGCGTAGGAATAAAAAATGGCTACCATGTTATTTTCCTTTCATTGCATTTATATCCAATGAAATACAATGCATATCGCAACATTGTTTTGAAAGCGGAAAATTTTGAAATGAATATTAAATATGAGCTTCCAGAAAAGCCATTGCTTACAAAAGATGAATATGATTTGCTCATAATTGCTCCAGAAATATTTAGCGATGAATTGCAGCCTTTAATTGAGCATAAGGAACAGCATGGAATAAAAACAACTTTAATGAGTGTTGAAAACATTCTTTCAAACTACGATGGCAGAGATGATGCTGAAAAGGTGAAATATGCAATTAAAGATGCAATAGAAAGCTATGGCATTAAATATGTTTTACTTGTGGGCGGTT